>JBLHTU010000108.1:0-12626 GCA_047627515.1 Cyclobacteriaceae bacterium
GTTCAGCATACTTTTGGATTAGAATTGATCGTTAGTCTCTTTAGATTTAGACTAAAGTCAATTATTTCTATGAATAATCTTGTAAAGAAGAAGCAGCTTAAAAGAGATATTCAGGCTCAGGTTGATTTTCATCGAAAGGTAAAACCAAAAGAGATTATTGCTGAACCCTTCTAGTCGTCGCCTAGTAGAAGAAAAATACAATCTGGTTTAGCAACTAATACTGGTACTTGGAGTGAGCTTGAGGTCGCACACTTACTTAAGAGAATATCAATTGGTGCCAAAAAGGAGGATCTAAGAAATTTTGTGAACGTTGGTTTAACTCAATCGATTGCCTCCGTCCTCCTGCCGCAGGAGCCAGCTGCCCCACCTGTCAATAATTACCATTATCCTGAAGAAGACATTGTAGATCCAGATGTAGCGCCTGGAGAGACTTGGGTTCACGCTCCCTATAATAATGAGTATGAAGGATACCGCATTTTATCCTTGAAAGGTTGGTTTATTCAGCAATTAGTGGGTCAACCAGCGTCTATTCATCAGATGATGGTGCTTTTTTGGCATAACCTGTTGGTTACGCAGTTTTATACATGTTAAATCAGCAGCAGAAAAGGGAAATAATAGTGTTGATTATCCGGAGACCTTTTTAGGTGAGCAGTTAAAAATTGTTTCAAGGCTCATCGCTGGAGGTCTAAAGACACCAATTTATATGTTGAGACTTGGTGGATTCGATACACATGATGCCCAAGTCGAGTCAAGTGATCATACGAAAGGCGAACATGCGGAATTACTCAAGGAGCTAAACGATGCAATCTCAGCATTTATGAAAGATACAGATGCCCTCGGGACCAGTGATAAAGTGCTAGGCATGACTTTTTCAGAATTTGGACGAAGGATTGTTTCCAATGCAAGTCTCGGAACAGATCATGGGGCCGCTGCGCCAATGTTCATTTTTGGAAATCACCTAGTAGTAGGAGTTACAGGGGCTAATCCGATTATTTCTCCAAGTGCCATCTATGACGATAATCTTCCTTGGGAATTTGATTTCCGACAGGTGTATGCATCTTTTTTTGATCAATGGTTTGAAGCGGGCAGTGGAACAATCAGCAATTCAATGCTCAATGACTATGCAACAACACCCATCATAGGGGATACTCGAATACTAGACCTTTCTAGTGCTTCAGCTGATCGAGGCATAAGCGTTTATCCGAATCCGGTTTCCAGTCACGCAACTATATTCGTCAGTGATATCAGATCGTCTGTCATGATGACTGTCATTGACCTGGCTGGTCGAGTTGTAGCTAAGCCCTTCAATGGAAAACTAAGTAGTCAGCAATTTGAATGGGATGCATCTGAACTGAGACCGGGACGTTATGTCCTTGCGGCTCAAGGATCTGATTGGCAGAAATCTTTTTCGGTATTGAAGAAATAGAAAGCCTGTTCAATAGTCTTTTCTAGTCACCATCTCGTAATTTTATTTGTAGGAGGTTAGAAACTAGCAGCCCATTAGAGGGTTCCTTTTCATATCTGCATTTACCCTGCTTTCGTAAAAACATATGAAACATGATCCTATTTTCATGTATTGACTTAGATTTGTTCGATGGATGTAAAAGATCAAGAGACTTTGGAGAAGGTGGCGTTTGTGCTGAAAACGATCGCTCATCCATTGAGAATAGGTATTGTTGATTATCTGAGTGTCTTTGAGGAGCTATCTGTCAATGACTTATGTGAGAAGTTGGGCGCAGAGCAATCGTTGATGTCTCATCATCTTCAAAACATGAAACTAAAAGGAATTTTAGGGAGTAGACGAGAGGGTAAAAATGTCTTTTACCAACTAAAAGTGAGAGAGGTGATCAGCGTGATTTCATGTATTGAAAAATGCGAAAAGCTCCCCATATAGCCTTAGACCGAGCAGACATACTCGGCCTCTTCTAGCAATTTATTTGCTTTCTTTCCAAGTATCAGATGAGCTTCATTTTGTCTATCACAAAGATCACTGCATAGAACAATTCCTTCCTTCAATAATTTTTCTCTATCCAGCTTAGTGAGTGAGGATAATGTAGTTATAGGCTGTATGTGATGCAATTCTACTAAGCTTTTTAGCCCCTCATTGATCGGGTAGTCCCATGCTAGTAATTTTAGTCCTACACATTTGCCATAGTCAAGAGCGTCAGTAGTAAATCGAGCATTTGTAACCACCCAACCTGTCATTTTCTTCTCAGAATGAGCAGGAATCTTGGTCCATTCCGACTTGACGTCCAGAAATCTTGATTGAATATATAGGGGAATTTTTACGTCGGATTTATAACCTAGTCGATTGTGAAATTTACATTCGACCATATGTCTTTCTTTACCATTGTCAGCAATTACGTCCACTTCATGGTTGACACAATGACCAGGAGTTACTACACCGACTTCCGTGTCATAGCCTTGCTTTTTGAATAGGTCTCCAATCAACCACTCGAAAGGGTAACCTGTAGGACCCAGTTCTAAAATAGCCTGTTTTAGCTTGTACCGTGAGGCATTTTTGGAGGATATTTTTTTTAGGAGTTTGTGCGCTTTCTGATAAATCTGTTTGGTAGATATTCCAGGGAAAAGGTGGTCGGTGATCTGCTTAGATACAAGGTCAATAGTGTGCTGATTCGCACCGGCTTTCTGAAGACTAGATTTTAGTTTGTCTTCTGAGAAGATTACTTCTTCTCCACTGTACTTCTTGATCGTTACATGCATTTTATGTGACCTGCCGTCTTGTCTGACTTGGCAAAACGGAATTTAATGTTGTGCGGAGGTCTTGGTAGTTGAGACTGATCTGTTCTTTGGTGAACATTCAACCCTTAAACATCAGGCTTGTTTCTGAAAGTGCGTAAGACAATCACAATTATAATTATGGCGAAAACGTAGATCATCCACGATTTTTGATCTGTGCTGAAATACTCAATACGTCCTCCTCCACCTTCAGCTGTTGATTCCATTGCTTCTTGAGCTACAGCTCCTAGTGTGCAGATCAGTACACATATAGAAATTGACCATTTTTTCATAGAAGTAAATCTAATGAAATCATCGAGAAATATTTAACATACTGTTTGTAGTCCACGGGTGTATTTGATTATCGTCCTGCAAGGAACCAATTTCGCACCTTTCCACAACGGGCTTTAATTTGGTGATTTCTGAAAATTGAGATGGGGTTCACTGATTAATTCTTTTGTAGAAAGGGTGTCATCAAGGTTAAACAAGTTTGATTTAGTCTTGATTAGTCAGTGGCGCTAGAAAGTAGGCCTTGCTTGCCCGGACGGAATAGCAAAATGAGCAACTAGAATGTTTGCTTTTGACGAAGAACTTTTTGCCCTCATCGCTTCATTTTGTAGATTTGTAGCTGTAGGAGACGTCTTTCATCACAACATACATCTTTTTTGTTTTGTTGTGAGCATTTTGATAGATAATCCATAAAACGTTCTTCCTTCACTTCATCTCTTCGACAAGGTAACTGTTTTCGTAGCTTGAAGGTAGCTTTATATGTTCTTACCTATTAGAGATATTATAAAGAAAATCTGGGTTTAGATATGAGATAGGGAAGGTTGAAATCTAGGCGTTTATTCAAGAAAGGACAGTGGTGATGCACTGAGAGTAGGAATTTTCAGACAAGAGAAAGAGAAGAAGATGGAAGAGCATATTGTGTCTACAGTAACAAGCAAAGAACTTATCGAGAGATTGAAGCATCTTTTACATTCTGGAGATCATGCAATACTAAAGGCCTATTTAGAAGAACGAAATGCAGCGGAGATCGTGCACGCTGTCAGTCATATATCCAGAGAGGAGCAGCTGAAGCTTCTAACCGTCCTCAGTCCCTCAGATGCGGCGATTATCATTGATGATATCCCATACGTGCAAGCTGTCGATATCATGGACGATTTGGCTCCAGCTGAGGCGGCGAGTATTTTGAATGAGATGGATAGTGATGACCGGGCTGATATCCTATCTGATATGGATTCGACATCTGCAGAGCAGGCGATAGATGAAATGCCTGCTAATGAAGCAGAGAAAATCAAGCAGCTGATTAGCTACGACTCCCAGACAGCAGGTGGTTTGATGATTACAGAATTCTTAGCATTTGATCTCAACATGACTGTGGGTCAGGTAGTTAAGAAATTGCGGGCCAACGTCGAGGAGTATGAACACTACAATGTCCAATATGTCTACGTCACAGAGGGTGAGAAATTCTGTGGTGTACTGCAGATGAGAGCTCTTTTACTCTCAAAAGAGACTACCAAATTATCTAAAATTGTTATTAAAGGAGCCAAGACCGTACTGGATTCGACTGGTCTTGAAGATTTAATTGACTTTTTTGATACCCATGATTTTTATGGTGCTCCAGTGGTCGATTTATCATCCAGACTATTAGGAGTAGTTCAGCGTAAGCACGTCAGAGAAGAGCAGTCAGAACAAAGTAATTTTGAATTACTAGAGACACAAGGTATTGTAGGGGGTGAAGAACTACGTACCATGCCTATTCTACTGAGAGCGCGGAGAAGGTTGTCTTGGTTGAGTGTCAATATCCTACTTAATATCGTTGCCGCAAGTGTCATTGCTATTTATCAAGACACCTTAAGTTCTGTAATCGCTTTAGCGGTTTTTCTACCTGTAATCTCGGATATGAGCGGATGTTCTGGTAATCAAGCCGTAGCTGTTTCGCTGCGAGAGTTATCTCTTGGCGTGGTGAAACCTTACGAAATACTTCGTGTCCTTTGGCAAGAATTTTCCGTTGGGTTAATCAATGGTGTAGTCCTTGGGATTTTAATAGGTATTGCCGCTTGGATCTGGCAGGGTAATATTTATCTCGGAATTGTAGCGGGAGGTGCACTAATGCTTAACACGATAGTTGCAGTTTCGATCGGAGGGACCATTCCTCTCGCCTTGAAACGATTCGGCGTTGATCCAGCACTAGCTTCTGGGCCAATCTTAACTACAGTTACTGATATGCTCGGTTTCTTCCTAGCCTTGACCTTTGCTGGCTTGTTACTTAACTATCTGGTTTAAGACTTGACTCGTCTACTTATCAACCAAATGAAATAGCTAACTATAGCTAGGATGTAAGCGATGACTAGATAGGATATCATACTATTTACATCTTTGCTAAGCAGCTTTTGATATATGCCATAGAAGCCCCAGGCAATTGCAACGGCTGCAGTGAATGCATATAATCTTTTCATTAGGAGAACAGCTACAGCCACTCCTGCGGACAGAGTAACAAAAAGCCAAAACTCAGGGCTTAAGCCAAAGCCCCCCCAATTGATATAAGTCAAGAAAACACTGATGTTAGCTATGGTCGCGACGCAGATCCACCCTAGGTATATTCCAAAAGGAATTCTTATCAGCCAGGTGAATTTTGGATTGAACTCATTATCCCGAGCATATTGATAGATATCAATATTGACCAGTACTAGTGAGACTAGCAGGCCGATCATAAGTGGAAGTGTTAATTCAAATAGCAAATAGTGCCAAGCAAAAATCCAAAGGCAGTTAAAAATACCTGAAGCAATTATTTTCCAGTTTATTCTACTCAGCAGTTGGTTCTGTTTATTCCAAAAACTGAATTGATAAATAGCGAAGCCAATTAACCCTAAATAGATGATCGACCATATGGAAAAAGTAAATCCAGCTGGCGTGAAAAGATTATCGTAATCAGCAGAGACCTGTCCTGTGTTCATTCCATTTATCGGTAGAGCATTCGCTAGTCCATTGATATAAATAGTCACTAAAATAGACAGGGCATTAAGGAGTAAAATGAGTCTGTATTTGGTCAAAATAATATGTTTTTTGAGTAGTATCTTTCTTCCTTAAATTTATTGATTAATTGTATAACTAATCAGTCAAAACTCTGTTGTCGGTAGAATGAAATGAAGATAAATGGCTAGTCGTTCTTTATTGAGAAAAAATTGTATTTATATTGTGTTACTCTATCCAGTCGGCTATTTGCGTCTCATGACCTGCTGTATCAATTTTTACCACCTAATTGATCGGCTAAAACGGGTTAAATGCTATTGAAATCTATTTCCTTCAGTGTTTTTGCATTGCTAGCCACCATTACTTATGGTCAGGCAGATGAGTCATTGGTTGAAAACCAATCTTCCGCACCACAGGTATCATTTCCACAGCCAGTTGTTTCGAAACAAAAACTTGTGCGCGCCATTGAGAGGTCATTGCGTGATTCAACATCCACAGAAGTCGACAGCTATCGATTTCAATTAGCCGAAAGATTTTTTCAAGAAAAAGATAACGTAAAGGCGTTAGAGCAAGCTTTATTCATTACTGAACGAGGAAAAAAGGTCGGTTCCGACTCTTACATTGAAGCAGAAACGTATTACTTCATGGGCAAGTTGTTCGTTCGGATGTCTGCCTACGATCAAGCAGAAGAGATGTTTGATCGATCGTATGAGATCTTCAACGATCGAGACGATTTTTTCGGAAAAATAAAGTCCATTCAAGCAAAAGGTGTGAATTTCTACGATGCAGGAGCATATGAAAAGGCAGGGAACACATTTAGATCTTTGATTTACGACTCACAGCTGTATCGTAAAAACAACGCGATCCTGCATGAGATTTACATTGGTTTACTGAAGAGCTATTTGGCATTGGACAACTTTAACGAAGGGCTCAAGTACGCTCAGCAATTTGATCAGTTAGTAGATGAAGGCATCTCTGAAAGCAGTGAAATAAGTGATCTAGCAGGGCAGCTTTACCTTGAAATGGGTCTATATGAATCTGCACTTACAAGTTTTGAGCAAGGGTTGCTGCAGACACCTGGTAATTATCAAATGCAAGCTCGGTACGGTTTCGCGCATCTATCTCTAAATCAGCTGGATGCCGCTAAGACAAATTTAGAGATCGCTCTGGCTGCTGCACAGGCAACTAAAAATGAACAAAGCCTCATCCATATCTTTAATGTACTCGCTCAATTACATACTAATCTGGGGCAACTGGATCAAACTCTTTTTTATCTCAAAGGGGCTCAACAATTGGGGTTGAAATACCAGCAATACACGGAGCTGGAACAGACATATCAGCAGTTTCAGGGCTACTATCAAGCACGAAATGATCGTTATTCGAGAGATCAATATGGAGATTTGGAGCTTGCTTTACCTAATTTGATTAAGGTTAAGAATAATATCAAGGAAAGAGAGCTGGTCAAAATCAAGAACTTAATTGAGCCACTTCTAGATAGATATACACTGCTGATAGGTGAAAGGCTCTCAGCAGCTCCTATGGAGTCTGAGGTGACAATCAGAGACGAAGAAATCCGACGACTTTCTGAAAGATTAAAAGAGCTTTTGCCCAAGGAAAATGATTTTTCTAACCGGCTTGAAATCAAAACTGAAGTACTATCAGCGGCAGAAAATCAACAAGAGCTTGAGCTTTCGCGAAAAGAGAAGACCATTTTGCAACAGCAAGCTGCATTGCAGCAAGCTCAATTAGAAGCGGCACAGCAAAGACAGCAGATTTTGATTGTTTCTATTGGCTTGAGTGCGCTAGTTAGTTTTGGTCTGATCCTGCTTACTCTTCGTACCAGAAAGTCAAAAAAGACGATTGCAGAGCAAAACATGGCGATGGAGAAGCAGCAGCGATATCTCAAGCACGCCCAGTTGGAGTTAAAAAAGACACTAAGAATTGCTCAGCATTCGAGTCAAAAGCTCAGAAAATCAAATCACCAGCTAAAATCGATGCAGTCGCAGCTTATCCATTCGGAGAAAATGTCCTCTCTAGGCCAATTGACTGCAGGTATAGTGCATGAGATAAACAATCCAGTAAATTTCGTGAAAGGAGGAATCGAGATCGTGGAAAAGAATCTTTCAGTATTACTTGAACTATTTAAAGAATTGGAAGCGGCAGAACAAGATCCTAAGAGCGCCACTCGCAGTGTAGATGAGATCAAAAAAGAGGTTTCAGAAGAATTAAAGTATAATTACGAAGTACTCCCTCAGATGATGAAGGATGTGCTGGTCGGCGCATCACGAATCAGTGAAATTGTTAATGGTTTGCGAATTTTTTCTCGACAAGGCGAAACCAATTCCCAGTTCGTCTCGCTACATGAAGTAATCGATTCAGCACTGCTGATTTTGAAAAATAAGTATTTGCCGGTTGCTGAAGTCAAGCTGGTATATGATGACAGCATAGATGAGATTGAATGCTACCCTGGCCTACTTAATCAAGTGATTGTTAATTTGGTGAATAATGCCATAGATGCCATAGATAAAAAAGGGAAAATAACGATCAAAACGGAAGGTGGGGTCGATTCTGTTCGGATATCAGTATCAGATACAGGAAATGGGATAGAGGAGGAGCACATAGCTCATATATTTGAGCCTTTTTTCACGACAAAGGAAGTAGGAGAAGGAACAGGCATTGGTTTAGCCATCAGTTACTCAATTGTTTCTGAGCATGGTGGGTCGATCAAGGTGAAAAGTAAAGTTGGAAAAGGGACGACATTTATGATTGAACTACCAAGAAAATTAGAGAAAAGTGAATTGAATGAACGCGAAATACTCGAAAACGTTGTGCATGGGGAATGACCAAGCTAACTTCACTAGTTGTTATACTACCGATTGATAAGATCGTGGACTTAACACATATTTAACCTATTCATCAACTAACAAGGATTTTTAGCTTTTCATTTTTTTAGCTTTACATCTTCAACAGACTCTTTAACTAGACATGAACAAGTACCGTTTTTTTGTCCGTAATCTTTTCGCTGCAATAATGCTCTCTACGAGCGTAATAGCATATGCAGCAGATTTAATCCCAGTAGACAGTGTGGTTTCTAACCCTGTGCAGTATGATAATCAAATCGTCACTGTAAAAGGTCAGGTAACTAAGTTTACACCAGGTAATGCTCAGACCACAGATAGTTACTTAATGCAGGGTGAGTTTGGCTCAGTGATCAACGTAACGACACTTGATGTGAAACCTGAGGTATTCAAAGTGTACGAAGTGATAGGGACGGTAGCAATAGACCCGTACACTCAGCAGCCATATATCATAGAAAAGTCAAAAGAGCTGATCAAGGACACTTCAGGGATGAATAACCCTATAATACTGTTTGGTTTCTTTATTGGATTCCTCGTGCTAGCGGTTCTAATAATTGTTCTGATCGCAAGAACAAGTAAACTGAACGGTATGGAACGTCCTCAAGAGATGGTAAGTACCAGTGGTGGTAACAGTGCCATTAACTATGACAATGATTTCAAGACAATTAGGATCCCAACGAATACGCCCAAGACCTTACAGTTTATTCCCGGTAAGCTGATTATCGTCGCTGGTGAAGATAAAGGGAAGGAATTTTTAATATCTGGCTATCCAACGGCAAAAGGTAATGTGGTTTCCATCGGTCGTGAAGTGGTTGTAGGTGAGAGAATGTATTCGCACATACAGCTTAATGATAAAACAGTTTCTAGAAGACAAGCGGAGCTGATCCAGAAGGATGAAAAGTTGTACCTGAAGAATGTAAGTGAAACAAACTATACCAGTTTGAATAATAAAGAGCTAAGCCCTCAAGAAGTTCGGCATGTGCAGAAAGATGCAGTGATCAAGATGGGTGATTTGGAGTTTCAATACGTACTAGAATAAAGCAGTGAAGCGCAAGTGATCTATCAACTAGCCTTAGATACTTTTATTGGTTCCCGAGCAGAGAATCAAGATTCTATCCTCAATCTTAAGATTGCTGAGGATATATATCTTGTAGGTATTGCTGATGGTATGGGCGGTATGACTGGTGGTAAAATGGCTAGTACGATGACCGTCGAAGCGATCAACGATTATATCCAAAGCCTTTCACTTGATCAGTTCGAGCCTGAAAATCTGAAGAACATCCTTAACTCGTGCTACGAGATTGCTAATTTTTGTATTTCAAAGGCGATAGAGCGTGAGCCTAAGTACCGAGGAATGGGTACAACGCTAGCTCTGCTATTGATTTCTGGAGATGTATATGTTTGGTCTAATGTCGGCGATAGTAGGATTTATATGATTCGCGAGGGATCAATAGATCAGATTACGGTGGATCACACATACATACAGCATCATTTTAAGTCTGTTGACGAAGAGGTGCCTGATCATATGAAACAGAAATATGATCATCTTTTGACAAAATGCGTAGATGGTTCAGGAGAGCTTCCCGATATTTTTCCGTTAGATAAATTTTGCGAGGACATTCCAAACGAGGTTAATTTTCTGCTCTGCTCAGATGGTTTGATATTAAACAAGTCAGAGACCGATGATGATCGTCTGAAAAGTTTAGTTGCTGATAATCACACCGTTCAGGATGCGGTTTCAGATCTTATTTCTTATGCCTACAGCTCGGGGTCCAAAGATAATATATCGGTTGGTGTCGTCAAGGTCAGAGAGTTTGGCGAGACAGTGAAGAAGAAAGGACTTACCACTTTTGTGGATAATTTTTTAACCTTAAATAACCTACTGCTTACGGCAGCCTTAGTCGTCATACTTAGTACGGCCGGTGTGCTGATGTATGGCAGTATCAAAAGTGCTGAAGGAGGTCAAAGAGTAGAAAAGCCAAAAGCCATATCGCCCTTTCAAAGAAAGGTAGTTCAAGGGTGGACTCCGCTTGATTTATCGGACTTTAGGTTTCCTGTTTTATCAGGCTCAGACATTCATTGGTCACCTTACCCAGATCGAAACGCTATTAATTACTACCACGTCATGATCGTGGCTGAAGACGAGGTACTTGTCGAAAAGTACCTACGAAAGACTAAATCCTACATATCCATAGAGTCATTGGGACTAGAAGAAGGTAAGGTGTACACAATGCTTGTTGATGCTATCACGCTTGAAAACAAACGCCTATCTGGTAACAGCGTGGTGTTTAGTTACAAGGATCAATCCAACCAAGAAATAATCAGTCAATAATGGCCCAGGAAAAGTCAAATATCGATATCAAGGTTCAAAAAGCGCTTCAAAAAAAGTACGAGATCGATGGTTTGGTAGGTACAGGTGGTATGGCCGTTGTATACAAAGCGGTCCAGAAGACGCTCGATAGAACAGTTGCCATTAAGGTAGTCCATCAGAATTTTGTCCACGACAAGGAGTTTATTGATAGATTTATCAAGGAAGCGAGAGTTGCAGCTTCACTAAATCATCCTAATATCATCACCATTCACGATGTGGATTCTGTAGATGATGTCCATTACATGACAATGGAGTATTTGGATGGAGAATCTTTGTCTAGTAAAATTCGTCGTAAGGGAACACTTGGTGCCACGGAAACGTTGAAGATTGTTTTGCCAATCGCTAAAGCATTGAATTATCTCCATAAACAAGGTTTTATTCACAGAGACGTCAAGAGTTCAAACATTTACGTAAGCAACGACGGCAGACCCGTTTTGATGGATTTTGGAATTGTCTTTTCAGGTGAAAGTATGCTTAGCCAACCCGGGACAGTGCTAGGGACGCCAGAATTTATGAGTCCTGAGCAAGCCAATGGTCAGGAACTAAGTGGTAAAAGTGACTTGTACAGCCTGGGAGTCATTATGTATGAATGTCTGACGGCTCAGATGCCTTTCAGGACAGATAATCCATTGACGACTGTTTACAAGGTAATTAATGAAGCGCCTAGACCTTTGTCGAGTATCAACCCAACAATTCCTGAGTGGCTCAATTCTCAGGTAATGAATTTACTCTCTAAAAACCCAGAAGATAGAGTTTCGTCGGGTAGGGAGTTTGCAGTTAACCTTTTGAAGAAAGAAGTTGTCCCTTACAATTTTGAAGGACTGGCCGTTACCACTTACGATCCGCCTAAGGCAAAAACAGACGATCGAACCCGGATGATGGGTACAGGAGGCAACCTAGCTCCCAATGTGGGTGAAGTTGCGACGGCTAAACCTAAAAGTGGTTTTAGTGTTCCACAGATCATCTTGTGGTCAGTTAATATTCTTTTGTTATTTGCCATCGTGTATTTCCAGTTTTTCGTATCCGTGCGGTCAAACAATAAGGCGGGTATGGTGCCTGTAATTAAATATGAAATGCCTGTAGAAGATGTTGATACTGATCTGGTTTACACCAGCGTGGATCACATGGCGTATTTCGTCGGAGGAAAAGCTGGGTTTGACAACTATGTAGTAGAAAATAGATCTGCCACAACTGCCGGGATTACAGGGAAGGTATTGATGGAAGTGATTGTAGAGACCGATGGAAAAGTAGCATCACCTAACGTGCTATTGGCAAGTAATAGAGAATTGGAAAATGCAGCGGTAAAACTGCTTCAAAGCATTCCTAATTTTAAGCCTGCAGAGAAAAGCGGGATACCAGTTAAAGCCAAGATGGTTTTAACGATTGAGTTTAAATGAAACTAACAGAGAACTTTGTGAATGACTCATTTTCAGTGGATGATATTGACCCTTATCGTTACCTTCTTTTTGGAAGTAGGTATCCTCTATGTGGTGAATTATTCATGTGTGAATAGAATCGTTAGCAGGGCAATCAATATTTTTTACCTTCATTTCTTTAAGCGTCATAGCTTTCTTTTCGTAAGTAACAGAAGTGTCAAAAAGTATACGCTTGATGCTAACTTTTGGCTTTCTGATTCTTTCAGTTTTCAGTTGCTATTGTCGGACAATAGCAGAATTGCTCTA
>JBLHTU010000109.1:0-12596 GCA_047627515.1 Cyclobacteriaceae bacterium
TGCCGACATTTACGAGATCTTTACAATACGTTTGATGACTGGGAGCTAGCAATTGCAGCATATAATTGTGGCCCAGGCAATGTGCGCAAAGCCATACGTAGATCTGGTTATAAAAAAAGATTTTGGGATATCTACAGTTTCTTACCTCGAGAGACGAGATCGTACCTTCCGCAATTTGTCGCCATTGCTTACACTATGAATTATCGGGAAGAACATAATCTGTACCCCGATGAATCTTTTCTAATTCCAGAATATGATACAATTCATGTTAAGCAGTACATGCATTTAGAAACCTTGGCCGATCAGTTAAGTATTTGTCTCGATGATCTGCTTCTGCTTAACCCATCAATTAAACGTGGCGCTATACCAGAGCATACCCTTGGCTTTGATCTTAAAGTTCCTATTGAGGTAATGCAAGATCTTGTTGATCGCCGGGAGTTTTTATATGATACAGCATCAAAAGTAGGGAAAGAGCATTTAGCTATGCTAGCAAAGAATACACCAGGGAGCACATATGGCAGAGACAAAATTTATTATCGCGTTCGCAGCGGGGATGTGCTGGGGACCATAGCCAGAGATTATCATGTCAGAGTCTCAGATATCAAAGCGTGGAACAACTTGAACTCTAACATGATAAGAGTTGGGCAACGATTATCAGTCTGGGTACTGCCTAGTTATAGTAGTAGTACCAAGGACTTATATGCTTCCGCTCAGACACAATCAAGGCCAAAACCATCACCGAACGTTGTTCTGACTCCTGGTCAAAAGCTATACCGTGTGCAAAATGGTGATACGCTTTGGGACATCTCTCAAAAATCTAAAGTCTCAATTGAGATGCTGAAGTCCTTGAATAATCTAAGAGGCAACACCATCCACCCAGGTCAGCAGCTTGTACTAGGATCGGACTAATGTCTCCTTGTCTCGCGATTGGTTTGGCAATCAATTAGATTTGTCTTTAAAGTAAAATGATATGTTCAAAAAGGTCATCCAGCTATTTGCGATAACAGCTCTCCTGATTGGTTGTACAGAGACGAAGGAAAATTTAAAGCAAGAATTCATGCAGTCCGCCAGAGGCGAAGTAGATGAGATCATCTTAGTCATGGACTCGCTGCAGTATTCAGGGGCACTAGGTGATGCAATCAAGGCTGTTTTTCGTGAGCCTATCAAGGGACTACCTCAAGATGAGCCTATTTTTTCAGTAAATAAGGCTAGCCCAAGGCGACTTAATAATGTCCTGAAATCAGCTTCTAATATGATTTTTGTTATGAGCTTGGATAGCAAGTCGCGTGAAAGCGCGTCGCTGCGGGGTTATTTTACTGCAGAGTCTCTCAAGGCTATTCAACAGGACACCGCTCAGTTTTTCACGATACGGCGGGATGAATTTGCCAAAGGTCAGGTTGTACTTTATTTGTTTTCCAATTCAGAAGAGCTACTTGCCGAACAAATCCTCAACCGTAAGGGTCAGCTACAGGAGCTGTTCGAATCCACTGCTCGAAGGCGAATACAGAAAAGCGTTTTTGCGCAGCGAGAAAAGACTCTTGAAAAGGTCGTAGCAGAGGATCAGCCTTTTACCATAAGCATCCCTTACGGCTGGGAGCAGGCAAAGAATGCTAAGAACTTCTATTGGTTACGCTTTTTAGAAGCTGACAAGGAGCAAAACATATTCGTTTACTATGAGCCATACACTGATCCCGATGTATTTAAAAACATACCGCAGCTGAGAGATCGCATTACAGAGAGATTTTTGAGGGATTCGGAACAGAAAGACTTATACATTACCCGGCAGGAACGTCCCGATATTCAAGCTGTTTTCAGCGAAAATGTCAATTTTGATGGGAAATATGCCGTCAAAACTAGAGGCTTGTGGAAGTACAGCGATATCTCTGGTGGTGGGCCATACATCAGTTACACAGTGGTTGATGAGGCTAGTCAAATGCTGTTTTACATAGAAGGCTTTGTGTACTCTCCCGGCACCACCAAGAAGAATTATATCAGGGAACTGGATGCTATTATTTCCACGTTAAAGGTCCCTTCCAAAAACCAGTAAAATAGTATTTACATGTGTGCGAAAGTAAGAAGAAACGAAGCCCTTGTTTTTCATGAAAGCAAGCCAGCCGGGAAGATTGAGGTAGTTCCGACGAAGCCATTGAGCAGCCAGCACGATTTAGCGTTGGCCTATTCACCGGGAGTTGCAGAACCTTGTAAGGAGATTGCAGCCGATAAAGAAAAAGTTTACCAGTATACCGCCAAGGGAAATCTAGTAGGTGTGATTACCAATGGCACAGCAGTGCTAGGTCTTGGTAATATTGGACCAGAAGCGTCCAAGCCAGTTATGGAAGGCAAGGCGGTACTATTCAAAAAATTTGCAGGAATTGATGTCTTCGATATCGAGATAGATGAGACAGATCCTGACAAGTTTATCGAAATAGTGAAGTCACTTGAACCGACGTTTGGTGGGATTAACCTTGAAGACATAAAGGCACCGGAGAGTTTTAAGATTGAGCGGGAACTTTGCGCGAAGATGACAATACCTGTCATGCACGATGACCAGCATGGCACCGCTATTATCTCTAGTGCGGCATTGTTAAGTGCGCTCGAGATCAATGGAAAATCCATCGAAGATATTGTTATTGTTGTCAGTGGAGCAGGTGCAGCAGCCATGGCATGTACTGACTTGTATGTTTCTCTTGGTGCCAAAGCCGAGAACATTATGATGGCTGACTCTAAGGGGATTATCCGACAAAATAGAGCTAATCTAGACTCCTCCAAAGCCAGGTATGCTACCACAAAATCCGTAGATACCCTTTCCGAAGCGTTGGAAGGAGCAGATATGTTCCTTGGTTTGTCGGTCGCTGATATTATTACTGGTGACGATTTGAAGAAAATGGCTAAAAATCCGATCGTTTTTGCCTTGGCAAATCCGGATCCAGAAATTCCCTATGAGATTGCGATGCAGACCCGCGATGACATTATCATGGCCACTGGCCGATCTGATCATCCTAATCAAGTCAACAACGTCTTAGGGTTTCCCTACATCTTCCGAGGAGCACTGGATGTGAGAGCTACTGCCATAAACGAAGAAATGAAATTGTCAGCCGTTTATGCTATTGCAAGTTTGGCGAAAGAGCCCCTCCCTGAGATGGTGTTGAAAGCATACGGCTTAAAAAATCTAAAATTCGGAAAGGAGTATTTAATTCCTAAGCCGCTTGACCCACGACTGATCACTACTATTTCACCAGCAGTAGCTAAAGCCGCCATGGATAGTGGTGTTGCTAGAGCGCAAATTGGTGACTGGGAAGCGTATGAAAATGAACTTAAGGAACGCATCGGAATTGACCACCGATTGATTTCCCGTATGGTTAGCAGAGGAAGACGCGATCCTAAAAAAGTACTGTTTGCGGAAGCTGATGATCTGACCGTTCTTAAGGCTGCTCAGATGGCTAGTGACGAAGGAATTGCAATCCCCATTTTAATGGGTAAAGAACAAAAGATCCGACAGATCATGCAAGAAAATGAATTGGATATGCCTGATGTCCAAATCATAGATCCGACAGAATTAGATAGCAAAAGGCACGAATTCGCGCAGTTATTTTTTGAAATGCGCCAACGAAAAGGAATGACATTGCCTTTGGCCAAGAAGGCCATGATGGGTAGAAATTATTTTGGCTCCATGATGGTTCACTTAGGAGAGGCAGATGCATTGATCTCTGGTCTTTCCAATGATTACCCGCGGACGATTACACCAGCTTTGCAGATCATAGGTGTAGAGGATGGGATTAATCGAGTGGCTGGTATGTACATCATGACCAATTCCAAAGGGAATTACTTCTTTGCGGATACTACGGTCAACTTGAATCCATCAGCGGAGGAGCTTGTGGATATCATTGGCTTGACAGCACGTGCGGTGCGGTTTTTTGATGCAGAACCTAGGATGGCTGCTTTGTCATATTCTAATTTCGGATCAGCTAAGGGAGAGACTCCAAAGAAAATGTCAAATGCGGTAGCTTTGGCGCGTGATAAATATCCTGATTTAATAATTGATGGAGATATTCAAGCAAACGTGGCATTGAACAAAGATTTGTTGAATGAGTACTATCCATTTAGTAATTTGGCAGGTGAGCCAGCGAATACGCTAATATTTCCTAATCTGGAATCTGGAAATATTGCTTACAAATTACTTATGGAACTGGGTAACACCGAGGCAATTGGTCCTGTCTTGATGGGAATGAAGAAATCTATTCATGTTCTCCAAGTTGGCAGTACTGTGAGGGATGTTTTTAATATGACAGCTATTGCTGTAGTAGATGCTCAGGTCACTGAGAAAAAAGTAAATAGATGATAGCATACCTAGAGGGGAACCTCGTAGTAAAGGAACCAACGCATCTTATCGTAGACATACAAGGTTTAGGGTATGAAGTTAAGATTTCCTTGAATACTTACTCCGCAGTCAAGGCTGCATCGAAGGCAAAGATTTATACGCATTTTCATGTAAAAGAAGATGCGCAGACTTTGTACGGGTTTTCTGAATATTCCGAAAAAGTCAGGTTCCTTGATCTTATATCTATCAGTGGGGTAGGCCCCAGTATTGCTCTGATGATCTTGTCATCTTTGTCACCGGAAGAATTACAATCAGCAATAGCTGCTGAAAATACAGGAGTGATTCAAAGTGTGAAAGGAGTAGGTGCTAAAACAGCGCAGCGAATAATCCTCGAACTCAAAGATAAAATGAAGAAGGAGGGTATTCTCGGCATGGCTATCGAAAACACCCCTTCGGCTAACAATAGTTTGAAAAACGAAGCGTTATCAGCCTTGACCACCCTTGGTATTGGAAAAGCGGTGGCCGAAAAAACAGTCATGTTACTTCTGAGGGAACACCAAGACCTCAGCTTGGAACAGCTGATAAAACTAGCCTTAAAGCGAGCTTAAAAGTTTATTTCTTAATGTATCCTGTTTTATGAGGGAGTATTTGTGGACTGCTGTAAGTATACTTTTGATGAGTAGCCTTACAAATGCTCGCGCCCTAGATATTCTTATCCAGGAGCAGGATACTGTCCGCACCGATTCACTACCCTATCAATCGTCAGTTAGACCGACTAACGTCCCCAGTTATCGTTTTGGAGACCCCTTTTCGAATCCGCTTTCTAGGTCATCGATGCAGCTAAAAGACCCTTCAGCGGTTAATTACCAGCTCAAGTATGATTCGGGCTTTAGTTATTCAGTCTATGAGACGATCGGTCAGATGAATTTTAGACCTGCGACTAATATGACTTTCGATCAATATGATCGCTATAACGATCAACAGATTATCAATCAATACTGGAGAGAGCAATCAATTGGCTTAGAGGGCGAAAGTGCCGTTGGTGGGCGTAGGTTGATTCCTAAGCTCTATATAAGCCCAGTACTGGATCGAATTTTTGGAGGGTCATATGTTGATATTCAGCCGACAGGGTTTGTTAATTTAGATTTTGGAGGGCTGTATCAGTTTCTGGATAACCCATCCATTCCTGAACGACAGCGCCGCAATGGAGGGTTTAACTTCAATATGCAAATCAGCTCTAATGTTGTAGGAAAAATAGGAGAGAAACTAGCAGTCACTTTCAACTTTGACAATAATAATACTTTCGACTTTCAGAATGATATGAAGGTAGATTATACTGGTTATGAAGAGGAGATTATTAAGAAGATCGAAATCGGAAACGTAAGTATGCCAGTCTCAAACAGTTTGATTGCGGGAGCACAATCTCTTTTCGGGGTAAAAACGCAGTTGCAGTTTGGTCGGTTGTATGTGACTGGAATAGCCTCAAGGCAGCGGGGTCGAAATGAAGTGCTGAATATTGAAAATGGGGTAGACGAGCAGCAGTTTGAACTACGAGCCAGTGACTATGATGAAAATAGACATTTTTTTCTAGGACATTTTTTTAGAGAAAACTACGGAGTAGAGCCCGGAGAGTGGTTATCTAACTTGCCACAAGTTACTTCCAATGTAAACTTGACCAGAGTGGAAGTGTATGTCGTCAATCGAAACAATGAAACGAGCGAAACGAGAAATTTCCTAGCATTGATGGATTTGGGAGAGCCCAATCGAATTGATAACCCAAATATTAGTGCGAGTGGGGGTGCCTTCGCTACAGATAACAACTCTAATGACTTGTATGGTCGCCTGAGAAGCAATGCAAGTGTGCGAGAGCCGGACAATGCCAACTCTATCCTTGAGTCAGAATTTGGCATGACTGAATCTCGGGATTTTGTCAAAGTGACTACAGCACGTAAGCTTGATATCAGTGAGTATAGCTTCAGCCGTGAGCTTGGTTATATCTCTCTTATGCGACGACTCCAAAATGATGAAGCGTTGGCTGTCTCCTACGAGTACACTTACAATGGCCGAGTATATAAGGTAGGTGAGCTGACCGAAGACTATCAAGGACTATCAGATGATAAGTTGATTTTCTTAAAAATGCTTCGTCCCAATAAGATCGAGACCCGAGCGCCTACCTGGGATTTGATGATGAAAAATATTTATAACCTGAATGCGGGGCAGGTTCAGCGGGAGGGTTTTACATTGAGAGTACACTATCGCGATGACCGTACAGGCCAAGATAACCCATCTCTTCACGAAGGTCGGTTCACCAAGGATCGTCCAATTCTTGAATTGGTTGGGCTCGACCAATTGAACCCAAATAACGACCGTCAAAGAGATGGTAACTTTGATTTTATCGAAGGGTTGACCGTCGACACACGTACTGGTACTATCATATTTCCCGTTCTTGAGCCTTTTGGAGAAACACTCGAATCAAGGTTTGAGCCGGGAGAGCAATCTTTAGTTGATAAATATGTGTATGATACCCTATATCGTACCACCAAAGCAGACGCCGAGCTGGTCGCATCAAAAAATAAGTTCTTTATTCTAGGGAAATTCAGCGGAGGTTCTTCTTCAGATATTGTCCTACCAGGAATTAACGTAGCACCAAATTCTGTGGTGGTTATGGCTGGCAATACGCCTTTGACCGAAGGGTTGCAGTATACGGTTGACTATAACCTAGGTCGAGTGAGGATCTTGGATCAGGGTATACTTAGCTCAGGTAAGAATATTTCTATTTCCTATGAAAAAGCGGACCTATTCAACTTTCAAACTAGATGGCTGACGGGGACACAGTTTGACTACATTTTTAGTGACAATCTTAGCCTAGGAGCTACGCTGCTACACGTGAATGAACGACCGGGTGGAATCACTAGGTTTAGTATCGGTGATGAACCGACCAAAAACACAAAGTATGGCTTCAATGTAAATTATCAAGCCGACTCTCGATTTTTGACGAAAGTGATGGATGCCTTGCCACTGGTCAGCACCAAAGAGACTTCTAATATTACGTTCAGTGCAGAAGTGGCTCAGCTCCGCCCAGGGACCAGTAATATCATTCAAGGAGAGGGGACTTCTTACATCGATGATTTTGAAAATGCTATCACGCCTATCAACATCGGAGGTTGGGCAGCTTGGGAATTGGCAGCAGCACCCAAAGCACCGTACCTCAATTTTGACCAATCCAGTGCGTTAGGTGAGGCACTTGGCCTTAACTATCGACGTGCAAAAATGGCATGGTATACGGTAGATCCAAGTGTATTTTATGTTACGATTGGCAATGCTAGACCTGATAATATCGAAGAAGAGGATTTGGAGAATCACTATGTGAAGCCAGTTTTGCCGCAGGACATCTATCAACAGCAGGATCGTCAGCAGATTATACAGCCAGAGCCGGTTTTTGACATCGCATATTTTCCTCAGGAGAGAGGTCCTTATAATTACACACCTAATCTACGCCCTGACGGCACGTTGCCAAATCCGGAACAAAACTGGGGAGGGATCACTCGGGCGATTACCAATGAGGTTGACTTTGATAGGACCAATGTCGAATACCTGGAATTTTGGCTCATGGACCCCTTTATTGGAGCCAATGATGGCAATCCCAGAGGTAGAGTATTAGACGGTATTTTCAATGACAATAACCGGACAGGTGGCGAGCTGATTTTTAACTTAGGTAGTGTTTCGGAAGATGTTAACAATGATGGAAAACACTTCTTTGAAAATGGGTTACCAGAAGATGGTGATTTAAGCAATGCGACTGAGTCGGTACCTTGGGGATACACTCCCTCGACAGAATATTTGACAAATTTCTTTGTCAATACTGCTGCTGCAAGAGAGAATCAAGATGTCGGTGCGGACGGATTAAGGAATGACCTAGAGCAAGCGTACTTTCAAGATCGATTTATCAATAACCTTACGATCTCTCAGGCAACCAGAGACGCAATCTTGGCGGATCCTTCAGCGGATAACTTCAATTATTACCTAGGGGCGGAGTTGGATGAGCAAAATGCAAAAATCCTAGAACGCTATAAAAACTACAATGGTCAAGACGGGAATTCCCCTGTTAGTACAACCGGGATCACACAGGCTCAGCGAGTCACCCCTGACAACGAAGACCTAAACCGTGATAACACACTCTCAACTTTGGAGGAGTATTATGAATACCGAGTCCAGCTTAGGCCTGGAGAGCTGGACGTGGGTAAGGGTAATATTGTGGACAAAGTAGTAGATGGTTCAGGAGAGGCTACGTGGTATTTATTTAGGATTCCGATTAGAAGTGATTTTCGAAAAGTAGGAGATATTGATGGCTTCAAGACCATCAGAAATGTGCGAATGTACATGACAAAGTTTCGTCAGCCAGTCGTACTTCGGATGGCAAAACTGCAGCTAGTTGGAAGTCAGTGGAGGAAGTATCAGGAGCAACTGAATGAAACTGGATTTAATGAAGTGCCTGAGGTCAATGTCTCAGATTTTAATGTCTCCGTGGTAAACATAGAAGAAAATAGCGTAGGTGATGATCAGACAAGTCCATACGTGGTGCCTCCAGGCTTGGAAAGAGACAGAGATAATACAACCTTCCTTAATAGAAGAAACAACGAGCAATCCCTTCAGATTTGTATTGAAGACCTTGAAGATAAGGATGCCCGTGCGGTCTATAAAAATGTGGATTATGATCTTATCAATTATGGTAGGATCAAGATGTTTTTTCATGCCGAGGCTTATCGAGGAGATATGGTGCTGGACGATGAGGTGACGGCCTTCATTCGCCTGGGGACTGATTTTGTTGAGAACTACTATGAGATAGAGGTTCCGATGAAAATCACGCCTAAAAACCTTAGTGCAACAGGAGATGCCTTGGCTCGATTGGTCTGGCCATTAGAAAATGAAATTGATATTTCGATTAATGAGCTACTAGGGCTAAAATCTGAAAGAGATCGAAATAACTTAAATGCGCTTGTTCCTTATACCGGCGTCACAAATGACAGGAGACATACCATCACAGTCAAGGGTCGTCCTGATATCAGCACTGTATTGACCATGATGATCGGAGTTAGGAATCCAGAAAGTCAGGATCGATCTCCGAAATCTATCTGTTTGTGGGCAAATGAACTTAGAGTGACAGATTTTGACACGCAGAGTGGCTGGGCAGCCAACGCGAGAATCGCTGCGAAACTAGCCGATGTAGGAAATATTAGTGCGTCGACACGCTACACCTCGATCGGTTTCGGGTCTATTCAGCAGCGTATATCTGAGCGCGCTAGAATGGAAACATTGCAGTATGACATCAGTGCCAATATCAATGTTGAAAAATTCCTGTTCCCAGAGAAGACTGGATTGAAAGTGCCTATGTTCGCTTCTTACGAAGAGAGTATCCAGACACCTCAGTTTGACCCGCTGGACCCTGACGTACCGCTTGAGGCGTCCCTTGCAGGTTTTGATACAGAAGAAGAGAGACAGAATTATCGGCTACTTGTTCAAGATAGGACTACTCGGAGGAGTTTAAATTTTACCAACGTCCGGAAAGAGAAAGTTAACAAAGAGCGTACCACGCAGATTTATGATTTGTCAAACCTGTCGGCGACGTACGCATACAGCGATCAGACCTCTACTAATGTCAACACAGCGATATTTTTGCGAAAAACGCAGGCAGGTGGCTTAGCCTATAACTATGCACCAAAAACCATATCAATTACACCTTTTGCTAATGCGGAATGGTTAGATAATCCATATCTGAAGCTAATCAAGGATATAAATTTCAGTCCATTACCGAGTAATCTTTCAGCGCGCGCAGATATAAATAGAAGCTTTATTCTCACACAATTGTACAGTGATGACTTTACGACCAATGGCATAGATCCTTACTATGAGCGGCTATTTACATTTAACCGAACGTACAACTTCCGATGGAATCTCTTCAAGAGCTTGAGCCTTGACTATTCGGCAAGAGCCAATGCAGTGATTGATGAGCCGGATGGACAGATAGAGGGTGATATTGATTCCCAACTAGAGCGAGCGTTCGTGTGGGACCAGATCAAGGACCTAGGTAGAATGAAGAATTTTACTCAGGATATATCTGCTTCCTATGATTTACCATTTGATAAAATTCCTTTGACAGATTGGATCAATGGTCAAGTCCGATTTAATGCAGGATATAATTGGATTGCTGGATCACTTAATCAGAACGATAGTCTAGGCAATTTCTTTGGTCACACATTACAGAATAAGCAAGACTGGTCTGGGACAGGAAAAGTTGATTTTGTTACACTTTACAACAAAGTTGGGTTTCTGAAGAAGATCAATACGCCAAGTAGAAAACGCTCTTCTGATAAAGTGCCGCTCCCTACGGTTCTGGGCAAGGGCTTAGTAAGAGCGCTGATGTCGGTTCGAAATGTAAATGCAACGTATAGTCTTCGACAAAGTACAGGGATCTCTGGGTTTACGGTCACTCCTTTCCTCTTTGGGATGGATTCAGGTTTTGTAGCACCGGGCTATCGCTTTGTCTTAGGGAGTCAAGATCCGGGCATCAGGCAAAAAGCAGCAGAGAACGGGTGGATTACAAGGTCAGAATCTCTCACATCTCCATTTCAACAGACCGCCACTAGAGATCTCAATCTTCGGGCATCCGTAGAGCCATCAGCAAATCTCAAAATACAGATGGAAGCAAGTCGCTCACTCAATTCCGATTTTAGAGAAACTTTTAGGTACAGCAGCGAGGTGGATCAGTTTGTCAGTCAGACACCGTCACAGACGGGAGCTTATAATATCTCATTTATGTCCATATCAACAGCTTTTGGAGATGATCGAAATAACAATATTTCAGCCGCATTTGAGCAGTTTAGCGAAAACCTGAATGTAATAGATCAGCGATTAACAAGTCAGCTACTAGATGGGGGACTGTCGGGTGCTTATGATAGTATCTCTCAAGATGTGATGGTTCCGGCATTTATCGCAGCTTACAGTGGCCAGTCAGCTCAGGACGTTAATTTGAGACCTTTTCCGGTTATACCGATTCCGAGTTGGCGAATTGATTATGCAGGTTTGAGTAAATTACCAGGCTTGTCAGACTGGTTTTCGTCGATCAATATCACACATGGCTATCGTTCTACGTATGCGATTGGTAATTATTCCAATTCATTGAGCTATTTTGAGAACATCACCCTGGATAATGATATACTGGATTATCCACTTGCTACCCAAGTAGATACTTTGACAGGAAATCTTATTCCTGTATTTATTATGAATCAGGTGACTATCTCCGAGCAGTTTACACCGCTGCTAGGGATCAACATAAGGACGAATAATAATATTAATGCACGAATAGATTTTAAGAAGGACAGAAACCTTTCCTTGAGCCTTTCAAATGCACAGGTGACAGAAACGACTAACAATGACGTGGCGATCGACATTGGTTGGACCAAAGAAAAGCTGAAACTTCCTTTCCGGATCCAAGGAAGAACAGTCACTATTGAAAATGATGTGACTTTTCGATTTAACATGACGATCCGTGATGCAAAGACGATCCAACGTAAACTGAATGGTGAAAATATTATTTCGAACGGCAATCGTAATTTCCAGTTCCGACCATCTGTGAGCTATCGTCTTAATAATCAGCTGGATCTCACCATGTATTTTGATAGGAATATCACTGACCCTAGAGTCGCTTCCACCTTCCGTCGAGCTTCTACCTCTTTTGGAGTGCAGTTGAGATTCAGTCTTGCACAGCTTTAGTGCAATGACTTCTTCAAAACCGAAAGAAATATTCGCGGAAAAAGCTATTTTTGATGTGCATTAAACCATCAAGAAAATGAATATTCCTCAGGAACTAAAATACACAAAGGATCACGAGTGGGTGAAAATAGAAGGCGATGTAGCAACCATCGGCGTTACGGACTTTGCGCAAGGAGAGCTGGGAGACATTGTGTACGTAGAAATAGAGTCAGAAGGTGAAGAATTATCAGCTGGTGAGGTTTTCGGAACCGTCGAAGCTGTAAAAACAGTATCTGATCTCTTTATGCCACTCACAGGTGAAGTGATTGAATTCAATAGCAGCTTGGAGTCGAATCCTGAAGTGGTCAATAATGACCCTTACGGTGACGGTTGGATGATCAAGGTTAGGATAACAGATACTGGAGATGCATTAATGTCAGCAGATGATTACAAAGCTATCACGGCTGGTTAGTCAACCTATTCTCTACCGAGGATTTGCCTATTTCTGGTTGGCTATTACGTGTTACCT
>JBLHTU010000110.1:0-12586 GCA_047627515.1 Cyclobacteriaceae bacterium
TGACTTTTGGTATTATTGCCATCGGTGCGGTCTCCTGTGTATTGGGAGGTATTATGTCTAAAAAATTAGGTGTAAAGCAAGTTGCTCAATCTTCGTTGGTCATATCAGGTATCTGCTGCCTGCTTTCACCAATCATGCTTCAGTCGTCGCCGAATTTGATTGTGTTTTTCCTGCTCGTTTGGGGGTTTTTTGTGATTGCTGATTCACCTATGTTTTCCACTTTAGTAGCCTCTTCTGCACCTGCCGCAAAAAAGGGTAGTGCGCTTACGATTGTAAATAGTATCGGCTTTGCCATCACAATCATCAGTATTCAATTACTTAACCTGCTTTCTTCCTACAGCTTCGGCTATGCAATTTTAGCGATTGGGCCCATCATCGGTATATGGGCCATTCGCAGGGTCAAATTTAGCTAGTTCATACTCCTGAGTAAGCTCCACACTATGATTTAGTCAAGATTCAAAAACAAGTGAGTTCATCGATACTGTTTTGAATATCAAACAGTATTCGTATGTCCTATTTTAGCTGAAAAGCTCTGGAAATATTGAAACCAAAATGAATGTCTCCACCAAAAAAATCATTCGTTGTCTCCCCTACAAAACCGCGCTCAATCATGGCGGTAGCATTTGTGAATTGCAACTGAAAAACATGTCCTCCCGTTTCGATATCAACACCTAGGGCAATGGCATCATTGTACTGACTTCCTTTGTCAGACACCTGATAATAATACTCAGCATTGATTGTGACTTGCTTGCTTACTTTCATCCTTCCACCAAACCCGACAGCCAACACATCATTGGCACTTTCATTGGCCTCTATAAGGTTGTAGTGCACATATGTAGGCATCAGCTGCAACGAAAGCTTATCATTCATCTTGCGAGCAATGAGTACTTGGCCTGTGTTCGCTAATTTATCCGCAAAAGACGGCTCAAAACCATCAAATCGTTTCAAGGTTTTTACACTGGTAGTACCCAAAACGGTTACTGAAACCGGCACATTTCTTTGACCTTTCCGCTGCTGAAGTAGTCGAAACTTCAGGTACCCATCATAAACTTTTTGGAATGAACTTCTACCCAATGCCAACGTAAATCGATCTGTCACTGCATATTCCAAGCCAAACCTAATATTGGCATTATCCAAGCCCCATAAATTATAAGCACCGCTATTAAGTGTTCCAAACCGATGAGAAATAATGAAATCAAGTGTGCCTTCTCGTCTAGTCTCGATACTATGACCATTGATCAGTCTTGTCCCTTTGAAGGTCGCCGTGGCGAGTTGATCTGGCAGCTCCTCTTCCAGCATAGACAGTAAGTCGTCTTGCGCCAAAGCTGTCATGGAAAAACAGCATAAAAATAGTATTGCTAATAATCTCATATCAAGGCATTTCGAAATTAAAAATCGCAGTAACCAATACCTCCTCAGCAATATTCATGATCACCATCTTAGGTATATCTACATCATAATCTGCGATAGAGATTGTGAATTCTGTCACAGCTTTCAAGCTGTTTCCTTCCTTGCTAAACTTCACTTCACCTTCGAAGTCGTTAGTAACTCCATGCATGGTCATTTTCCCCATAACAGGATATGACAAGTCTTGATCAATTTTCTTAATTTGACGTTTGTCAAAATCAGTGATATTGCCTGTGAAAGTAGCCTTAGGAAATTTTTCAGATTCGACATAATTCTCGTTAAAATGCTCTTGCATCAGTGATTTTTCAAACTTAAAACGCGACATATACATGCTAACGGCGACAGTTCCAGTTTCCATATCTATCACTCCCTGCGCATCACTGTTGGTCGCAGCTATGTTCTCCATCGGAGCTTCAGAGAAAAACGTGATCGTAGCAGATTTGTCAATTAACTTCTGAGAGAACGATGTGCTGCAGATAAGCATCGCAATCATCGAACAGGCAATTGGTAAAGTCATTTTCGTCATATGAATAAGCGGTAAGAAGGCAATTTACTAATTATTTTGAGCTCCATCTTCAACCCAACAAGTGATAGCGTCGACCTGCGACTGGGCCAAAGATCCAGTAGGTGGCATTGTGCCGGCAGTTGTACGAACTCGTATTCTGCTCGCACTACCAACAATGCCTGACATGGATGATAGGTTCGGAGATTGTGTACCATTATGACAGCCAGAAACCGCACAATTGTTGTTGATGATCGGCTGCACGTCGTCTGTTAGAGTGACCCCTGAAAGCACACTGAGTTGTTCTACTGTTTCACAACCTTCCGCATCTCTTACCATCAGTTCATAAGATCCAGTGGACAAACCTGCAAAGCTCCCATTGTCTCTTGCTGATCCCCCGTTGATAGAAAAGCTATACGGAGGTTGACCGCCATTGGCCGAAGCCGCAATCGTACCAAATGATGTCCCACAACCTGCTTCTGTAGTCTGTATTCCTGTGAGGCTAGGCCCATTAGGCGATGCCACAAGCAGCTGAATTGATACGGAACAGCCATTACCATCTGTGACGTTTATTGTGTAATTGCCTGCACTTAGGTCGCTAAAAGTACCTATGCCATTTACGCCAATTCCCACTAATTCAAAGTCATATGGAGCAAAACCTCCATTGGCCGTAACAGAGATCGTGCCACTGGATACGCCGCACGTTGTCTCGGTAGTAGCTCCCTCAACTGTAAGGTCTGTAGCAGCGCAATCAACAGCAGCGCCTACTTGTTCAGACTGACATGAAACAAAAAAAAGAATGAGTCCTAACACTAGACTCAGTGTAATTAAATTTAAAAGCTTCATTATTATCTTCTGTTTCCTAAACTAAAGTTTGCCATTAGCACTACCAATAAAACTGACTTTTGTTCTAACTAAGCACCAAAAAGTCTATTACTCTTCACAGGGTAAAACCATTATGATGAATAATAGACTAAAAAAAGTTTACTGTCAAAGACAGCAGCAATATTAATTTTTTACAGCGCAGGTATTGATGCCAAATAATGCATAAATCCCACAAATACTTACGGCACTAGTTGCTACAAAAATAACGGCAACCACCAAAGCGACAATTCCCAGCGTACCTGTGATCACACCAGTGAAATACAAAACAGTTAAAACTGCTGCGACGACCAATCGGATGATTCGGTCTAGGTTACTCATATTCTTTTTCATAATAGTTTCTTTTAGTTAGATATAAACCTTTCGATAATCAAGGCGATTGCTGTGGCAAGCCCAAGACAGATAACACATACTCCGATGAACTTGATCACTTTCTTCATATCGATTACTCAAAAATAGAGACTTCACACACCGAATTTGGTGACCTAAGTCACAAGTGACAAAAATCAGGTGTTACTTCAAAACAATTCCGTTTTTCGTTTGCGTAAGTGCTCCATGATGTGCCAACTTCTTCAATATCCTTGATATGACCTCCCGGGACGATCCCAGGTCAGATGCAATTTCTCGATGTGTCAAATCCAATGCGTCAGACTGGCTGATCTCTTGTTTACGAGACAAGTACTTTACTATTTTTTGCTCTAACGTATCAAAAAGCAAATGATTCAAAGAGACAATCAACTCTTGATACCGGTTCGAGTATTGATCAAAAAATAGTTCGTTCAATGACGGATATCGAATGACACATTCATTAATCTTACTGGTGGGTAGCACGACCAATTCTGTATCTTGTTCCGCTACTACATACACTTGACTCGGCAGATCTTTGTATCCGGCTGTAAAGGACATTATACAGCTTTCCGTCGGTTGGATATAGTACAGCATCGGCTCTCTTCCTTCGTACTGCGAGCTCACCTTCAGACTTCCTGAGATTACAAATGGCACCACTTTGACATACTGACCCACCTTAAGTAGCTTGGCTCCTTTCTTGACTTGCAAGTATTCCCCATGCTCTAGCAATAACCTCTGTAGATCAGGGTGTTTGAATTGTACCCTCTGTAGAATGACTGCGTCCATAGCCGTGACTCAAAAAATATGAATACCTTTATTTGCTAAATATGCATCTTTTGCAGTTGAGGTACTTGGGTGCCTCACAATTTTTTCATCTATTATTAATCAATTTGAGCATGAAATTTTTTAAAATCATAGGGATCATTTTAGCAGTCATTGCGTCCATAGTATTGATTGCAGTTGCTGTTCTCCCTTCCGAAACGCATCTTGAGCGGTCTACAATCGTGGAAGCACCTGCCGATATGATTTATCAAGACCTTATCGTTTTTAAAAATTTTAACAAATGGTCGCCTTGGGCAGACAAAGATCCAAATATCATCTGGGAATTTAGTGGATCAGGCTTCGGAGTAGGATCAGGCATGAGCTGGATCAGTGAAGATCCGATGGTGGGAAATGGCTCTATGTCGATCGTGGATGCTTCTTACCAACAGAGTGTGACATACGAAATGGTATTTGAATGGCCAGACACTAAACCACTTGCTACAGTCCTATTGGAGGAAGTAGAAGAAGGCACCAAAGTAACTTGGACCTATGACGAGGAAGGTATTGAAGGCATCAATAAGCTATTCGCAACTATGACAGATCGATTCTTAGGTCCAGACTATGAACTAGGCCTTAGCCAGCTTAAAACAAGAATGGAAAGTATGCCGAAGCTCAGCTATGATATAGAAGTAGCTATGACAGCGGTCTATCCATACCTAACGACAAAAGAAGTCAAGATGGCAACCAAAGAGACAATCACTGCAGCCTTGGCCCAGTCCTACGGTGAATTGATGACGTACATCAATCGTAACAATTTAACCGTTGCAGGCGCGCCATTAGCCATCTACAGCGACTATAGTGATGATG
Source organism: Cyclobacteriaceae bacterium (assembly GCA_047627515.1). GTDB lineage: Bacteria > Bacteroidota > Bacteroidia > Cytophagales > Cyclobacteriaceae > JAYPLE01. The sequence goes on from JBLHTU010000110.1 coordinate 4,769, forward strand.
GTTTTTCTTTTAGTGCAGGTATTCCAGTAGAGGAAAGTACGATCGAAGACGATAAACTAGAAATCAGAATGACAACTGAGTCATTTGCACTTAGAGCGACCTATATGGGTGATTATGGCGCCATGGAACCCATGTATGGCGAACTCATGGAACTGATGGCGTTTATGCAGTTAGAGGAAGCAGGTAATCCACTGGAAGAATACGTCACAGATCCTGCTGCAGAACCTAATCCAGCTAATTGGCTGACATACGTGTACTACCCAATCAAATAGAATTTAGCTATTGTCTCAAAAGAGACATTGACAGGAATGTAATCTTACTAGTTTTGCCGTCTAGTAATTGTAAAAGGCAAAACAAGGGTTCATTGAGCGCCAATATATATTCTATCCAATCACCGGACATTAGGGTCATCATACCCGCGCTCAATGAGCAAAACGCTGTCGGCAAAGTCATCGATGAGATCTCAACTGACCTCGTCTCTGAAGTGATCGTAGTCGATAATGGGTCCCATGATAGTACCTATGAAGTTGCTAAGCAGTCTGGGGCCACAGCGCTCAAAGAGCCGATTAAAGGGTATGGAAAAGCATGCTTGCTAGGCATACAGTACCTAGTAGACCAAAAAATTCAGCCAGATATCATCGTATTTCTAGATGGTGATTACAGCGATTACCCTGACGAGATCATAGAGCTAGTAAAACCGATACTGGATCACAAAGCTGATCTGGTCATTGGTTCTCGTGCTCTGGGTCAAAAAGAAAAAGGCTCTATGACACCGCAGCAGGTTTTTGGCAACTGGTTAGCTACAAGCCTGATGCGGTTTTTCTTTCAAACAACATACACTGATTTAGGTCCTTTCCGCGCAATCGGATGGCCACAGCTATTATCTTTGGGAATGGAAGACACCAACTATGGCTGGACTGTCGAAATGCAGATCAAAGCAGCGAAGAAAGGCTTAAAAACGCTCGACGTTCCTGTGAATTATCGGCGAAGAATCGGTGTTTCGAAAGTATCAGGAACAGTAAAAGGGACCATCATGGCCGGCTACAAAATTCTATGGACGATCTTTAAATACAGATGATTTATACCATCGTCATATCGCTCTATATATTAGCGCTCTTGTGGATTACGGTATTTGCACTAGGCCAACTAGGCTTGAGTAGATACTACCTAAAGGCTCAAAAAAATGAGCCTAAATCAATAGCCAAGCTTACCATACTACCATCTGTTACTGTTCAGCTTCCGATGTACAATGAAAAGTATGTGGTAGACCGACTGATAGAGGCTGCTATTCACTTAGACTACCCTGCTGATAAACTAACCATTCAGATACTAGATGATAGTACAGATGAAACTTCTCAGATAATTACGGCCAAAATTGCCGCCCTTAAAAAGACGGATATTACTATTCAGCATATTCAACGGACTGATCGTGTTGGCTTCAAAGCTGGAGCTCTTGCCAATGGCTTAACAAAAACGAATGATGAATATATCGCAATTTTTGACGCTGACTTTATTCCCAATTCCGACTTTTTAAAAAGCACATTACCCTACTTCTCGCATGATAAAATAGGGATGGTCCAAACCAGATGGACCCACCTAAATGAAGACTTCAGTCTGCTAACACGTATGCAGGCTTTTGGACTCAACGCACACTTTTCTGTTGATCAAGCAGGAAGGTCGGCAGCAGGTAGTTTTATCAATTTCAACGGAACAGGGGGGATTTGGCGAAAAACTTGCATCCAATCAGCTGGTGGTTGGCAGCATGATACATTGACCGAAGACCTAGACTTGAGTTATAGAGCCCAATTGGCTGGATGGCAATTTGAGTATATCGAATCTATCGAATGTCCTGCGGAACTCCCAATAATGATTCCGGCTATCAAGTCACAACAGTATCGCTGGAACAAAGGCGCGGCTGAATCTGCCAGAAAACACCTCCCTGCTATTTTTAAATCTGGACTGGCCCCAATTCATAAACTTCGAGCTGCTTTGCATTTGCTAAACAGCTCTGTTTTCCTGTTTCTCTTGATTGCCGCTGCACTTTCTATCCCGATGCTGTACATCAAATCGGTCAGAGCAGACCTTGGACTATTTTTTGATCTGGGGACCATTTTTGTTGTTGGATTTGTAGCGATTGGATTCTATTACTGGGTTTCTACACTCAAAACCCATCGAGATGAAAGACGACTATGGTATTACCTTAAAAACTTTCCGCTATTTATGGTTTTTTCTATGGGGTTAGCTCTTCATAATTCTATCGCCATTGTGGAAGGATTGGTCGGTAAAAAAACTCCTTTTATCAGAACACCAAAATTTAATGTAATCGCTAAGAGCGATACATGGGTAGATAACAAGTATTTGGGCCAGATCCAATCCACTGCAGTAAGTACTTGGATGGAAGGAGTGCTATCTCTTTATTTTCTTTTTGGCGTAGGCTATGGAATACTCATTGGCGACTATGGTTTATTGATTTGGCACAGTATGTTGGCCTTAGGGTTTGGCGCGGTATGCTTGCTGTCGATCCGATCTAGTCAGTATGCAATCGCGTAGTTCCGGGACGCGTAGTTCAGAGAGCTTCTACACCTTTGCCTTTATTTTTTTGGCTGCAATTTCTGCCCTTCAACTATACATTGAGCGGCACCAAAGTTTCACTTTACTTTTCGTTTTTGGGATTGCCTTTATCGCTCTGCTTTGGCTTGCCTTTGAGCAACAGATCTCCTTTCGCGAGATATTAATTATTGGTCTATCAGCAAGAGCCATTACTTTTTTTGGTCTTCCTACTTTGTCAGACGATCTATATCGCTTTATCTGGGACGGATTTCTTCTGCAAGAAGGTCTTTCTCCCTATGCGTTGATACCATCAGATGTAGTCAATGTGGTTATGCCCGAAGGTTTATTATCACAGCTCAACTCACCACATTATTACTCTGTATATCCTCCTCTGCACCAAGTACTATTCTATGTGAGTGTAGCTTTACAGGATAGCTTACTGGGACAGGCTAATGTGATGCGCAGTATTATCGTTTTGATGGAAACCATCGGTGCCTATCAATTATATCTGCTGCTGCCAAAAGAGCGGAAGCATCTGATATCACTGTATTTTCTGAATCCTTTGCTGATTATCGAATCGACAGGTAATCTACATGTAGAAGGACTAGTCACCGTAGTGATCTTATTTATGATTGCCGCACTTTCCAAAAAACATTTGCTATTAACCGCTGTCTCTTTTGCCTTAGCCGTGGGACTGAAGCTGCTGCCACTGATATGGCTACCCTTGCTTGCTTGGCATCATCGATGGCACGATGGGATTAAATTCACAACTCTAGCGGTTTGTATCACATCTATAATTCTGCTACCGCTATTTTTTGATACTAATTATATTGGACTTCTCGAGAGCTTGCAACTTTACCAACAAAAATTTGAGTTCAATGCCAGCATTTACTATGTACTTCGAGTGGGCGGATTCTGGATCAAAGGCTATAATATTATTGAGTCATTAGGTCCTACCCTCGCCATCTTAACCGCTTGTAGCATCATTGTTTTTTCAGTAGCAACTGGACTTCGGCAAAATATGAAGCCCACAGAAGGCCTTATGTGGGTTTGGTTTATGTACCTACTCTTTGCGAACACCGTACATCCATGGTACATACTACCGCTGATTCCATTGGGATTATTAGCTGGCTACTATTTTCCCGTGATTTGGTCGTTCTTAGTTCTTCTTTCTTACGTTGGCTATACAGAAGTAGGATATGAACCGCATTTCGTTTGGATCATCACAGAATATTTATTGTTATTTGCATTCATAAGTTATGAGATCACTCAAAAGGTTAAAAATAGGAGGCATCATTCTCAGCATATTAGGGCTGATCAATAGCGCCTGTGGGCAAAAAAATTTCGACAAGAAACTAGACCTACTACTCAGCTACAGCGTGCCTATCATTACGGCGGAAGATCTCTCACTAAAGGAAAATAAAGAGGACGTTTACTTTTTGGACATCCGTTCTGAGAAAGAATTTGCAATCAGCCATCTACCCAATGCAAAACTGATGGCCTATGATAATTTTGATGCAGCACAAGTGAGCGGTATCCCAAAAAATGCTGAGATTATCGTTTATTGCTCGGTGGGTTATCGCAGTGAAAAAGCAGGGGAAAAACTAATGAACGCTGGTTATACAAATGTTCGTAATATTTACGGTGGTATTTTTGAGTGGAAAAACCAGGGGAATATGGTTGTCGGGAAAAAAGACCAGCCGACAGACAGTGTTCATACCTACAATAAGAATTGGTCACAATGGTTAAAAAACGGTATCAAAGTCTATGAATAACAATCAACTCATCGTTTTTGTAAAGAATCTGATCCCAGGGATGGTCAAAACGCGATTGGCCAAAGACATCGGTCAAGATATGGCTATGGAAGTCTATAAAGAACTTGTCTCATTTACTGCCGAGATTTCTGATAAAGTCAAGAACGTTGACAAGGCAGTTTACTACTCTCTTTATGTGGAAATGTGGGATTTTTTTAATGACGAAAAGTATCAAAAAAGTATCCAGCAAGGAAATGATCTAGGCCAGCGGATGCTGAACGCATTCTATGATGCATTTGAAGAAGGCTATGAAAAAGTAGTTTTGATTGGTAGCGACACACCGGATATTTCGAAAAAACTGATTATCGAGGCTTATGCTAAGCTAGATGATTCTGACGTGGTGGTCGGACCGGCAGAAGATGGAGGCTATTACCTCATCGGAATGAAGGATGCGCACAAAGAATTATTTGAAGGTATGACATACAGCCATGCCGATGTTTACCAAGAACTAATGGAGACAGCCGAAGACATGTCTCTCAAAGTCAGTACAATCCAAACTCTTTTTGACATTGACACAGTAGACGATATGAAAAAGGCTGGAATCGAAATCGTAGATGGTGAACATGATGATGAAGACCCCGCGGATGAACATGATGAAGAGCTCTGATTAGACCAACTGGTCCATATCCCGGATCAATATCCTTCTACGATCAAAGCTTATCACATTGCTTTCTCTTAATTCATTGAGAATCGTAGTGACTGTTTGTCGCGATGTACCCGTAAGGCTTGCGATATCTTTATGCGTTAAGTGGCTTTTGATCATAATTTCAAAGCCTACTTTCTGACCCTTCTCTATGGCCGTCTCCTTGAGGAATTCGATCACACGTGTTCTTGCATCTTTGAAAACAAGTGCTTCAATTTTTCGCTCCATCCTCTTGAGCCTAAAGCCAATAATCTTCATTATTTTAAGACTTAACGTCTTACTTTCGGCCATCAACGACTGCATCTCATCTATTGTCAAGGGACACACTTTAGTACCGTTGTCCATGGATTGAGCAAAATCTGAGCGACGGTCTTCGCCTGCTAGCGCGAGCTCTCCAAAAATTTCTCCGTGACCAAGTATGGCTTTGACTACTTCTTTCCCACCAGATGTATGGGATCCTATTTTCACTCGACCCTCAGATATCATGTAAATCTTCTCAGCAGCTTGCTGCTCAAAATAAACGAACTGGTCCTTTTTATAATCATTGAAAACGTGCGTTTCCGCCATGCGTGGCACCCTATGTGGGCAGAGCACCTCGTACAAGTCTACCTGCTCCAAATACCAAATACTAGTATTTTCACTCATATCATTAGTCTTCGATCTAATTCAGCAATTGCTTGTGATAACCCCAAATGTCGGGCAAATTTGTAACTCCAAAGCATACAACACAGCTAACGTCAAAAAAGCTCCTGAATGGATTATTTAACCGTCAAATCTTTACACATCATCTTTATTGTCACATGGTTTGCTGGGATGTTTTATATCCCTAGGATTTTCATCTATCAGATAGAGGCGCTCAAGAAAGGGGAACCAGAGAAAAGTATTCTACAAAATCAATTGAGCCTAATGGCCAAACGGCTATGGTACATAATCACATGGCCCAGTGCTGTTATCACCTTGATACTGGGTTCACTCATTCTATACCTTCAGCCACAGTGGTTAAGTATGCCCTTCATGCATGTTAAACTCACTTTTGTTCTGGTACTGTATTTGTACCATGGCAGCCTTCATATCCTTTTCAAACAACTGCAGCAAGGCATCGTCAAATTTTCCTCTCAACAGTTAAGAATCTGGAACGAACTATCAACCATCATTCTAATTGCTGTCGTTTTCCTGATTGTGAAAAAAGATCAAATCAGCTGGATCTGGGGGATACTAGGAATTCTAGGTACCGCCGTCGCTTTGATGATCGCTATTAGATTATATAAAATATACAGAGACAAAAAAGACAAAAATTAGCAATCATTTCACCGACCATTGTGTTACGACTTTGCGTGATAAATAAATAACTATGACAAAGCATTTTACTCTTTTATTACTTGTTCTGTGGGGATGTACCGAGGTCAAAAATCAGTTTGAGCTTCCCATCCTTGGCCGACCACAAATAACGACTCGCATCGTAAACGGCGTAGAGGTTAGCGACACCGTTCCACACACCATCGCTGCTTTCTCTTTTGTCAATCAAGACAGTATGGTTGTCACCAAAGAAACTTTTGCAGGTAAGATTTATGTGAGTGACTTCTTTTTCACCTCATGCCCTACCATCTGTCCTAAGATGAAGCAGCAAATGCTGCGGGTATACGACGCGTATGAGGCTGAGCCAAGAGTCAGCATGCTATCTCATACAATTGACCCCGAATACGACACAGTTGGTCTATTGCATGAGTATGCTAATCGACTAGGAGTCAAATCTGATAAATGGCATTTCGTAACAGGTGATAAAGAAGAGATATATGATATAGCGGAGACTAGTTATATGGTCGTTGCTAACCAAGACGATAGTGCGCCTGGCGGATATATCCACAGTGGTGCATTCTTACTAGTGGATGAAAAATCTCATATCAGAGGAGTGTACGATGGTACGCTCGAAGCCCAAGTAGATCTATTGATCAAAGACATTGATCGGCTATTAAAAAGCTCCGCTTTATGAAAAATGTGATCCTGGCAGTACTGCTTGGTATAATGGTAGGATGTGGGATAGACCGCCCGCAGGAAAAAGGCGTATACACACCTCCTAACCTGGACAGAAGAGATGCCATTCGATTTAAGCAATACCTTGTCAATGGTAAAAAAACCTACCTTGCTCAATGCAGTAATTGCCATCAGACGGACGGCTCTGGTCTACAGAAGCTGTATCCTCCTTTAGCTAAAGCCGATTTTCTATCGAAAAATCTCAGTAAAAGTATCTGTATCGTACAAAATGGATATGATGATCCTTTGATTGTAAATGGGGTGGAATACAATATGGTCATGCCTGCTTTTCAGCAGTTAACACCCATAGAAATCGCAGAGGTAATGACCTATATCGGTAACAAATGGGGCAATGAACTAGGATTCATTCAAGTAAATGAAGTCCAGCGAGTTCTCAGCAAAGAATGTGAGTATTAATCTTTTTCTAATACAGACTTCCCTTGATCAAGTGCAGTGTTCATATCAAAACGTACTTGGTCGATAAATAATTTCTGCTCCTCTAGATAAGCCCTCACTTCCTCTTCAGTTCCCTTATAATTTGGGTCAAATGATCGCATCCATTGCATCATGGACTCATTTGCCTCTGCAAGCACATTAGCAGCCTCCGTTGCCTTCACCGCTTTTACACTCTCTGACAATAACATTTGCTCATCGGCAGCCGTACGAAGCGCTTTCTCGATCTTTCTAAGTTCTTCCATTTTGGGCATCACCACATCATGTGCTGCTAGTACTTGCTCCTTAAGTTCTTTGTTGGTTGGCTGAGAATCACTGGGATCTTGA
>JBLHTU010000111.1:0-12418 GCA_047627515.1 Cyclobacteriaceae bacterium
GAAGTGGCGACTGAGATTCCTCTTTGCTTCTCTATGTCCATCCAATCCGATCGTGTGCCGATATTGATCTTATTTGACTTAACCGCGCCAGCGGTCTGTATCGCGCCACCAAATAGCAGTAATTTCTCTGTCAGTGTGGTTTTTCCTGCATCAGGGTGGGCAATAATGCCAAATGTACGTCTGCGTTTAATTTCTTGTTCTAGTGTCATAGAGTAGAATTGGGTTGCAAAAGTACGCAAAAGGGAGGTTAGGCTTTTCGCTGAGCTCTGATAAACTTTCTCAACTGCAAATTGCCTTTTCTAAAGGCATAAAAAACAGAAAAGGCTGACTAAGGCCTTTTCTGATACTATAACATGATAACTACATAGCTCTTTATTCAATGTAGCTCACGCAAAGTTACAGGTATTCGGTCGTTTTCGAAAATGTCAGACATTTTGGGTTAACGAGCCAGAATAGCATCTATGTATAGGAAAATCTGACACGATCGTGACATTATGTCATTTTCTGGTGCCGATATTTCAATTGGCACATCCATTGATATTTGAGAATGTAAATACGAAAGCATTCAAAATACTTATATAAATAAACTAACATGGGTAAAATTATTGGCATTGACTTAGGAACAACTAATTCCTGCGTGGCGGTAATGGAAGGTAACGAGCCTGTTGTAATTCAGAACAGTGAAGGAAGAAGAACCACACCATCTATCGTTGCATTTTTAGACAATGGAAACGGCGAAAGAAAGGTGGGAGATCCCGCGAAAAGACAAGCCATTACAAATCCTCAAAATACAATTAGCTCTGTGAAGCGATTCATGGGTAAAAAATTCGGTGAGGTAGCCGATGAGCGTAAAAACGTTTCCTACGGACTTGAGTCTGGCAGCAATGATGTTGTGAGAGTTAAAATCGGAGATAGAAATTACACACCTCAGGAAATTTCAGCAATGATTCTTCAGAAGATGAAGAGCACGGCGGAAGATTTTTTGGGTCAAGAAGTGACAGAGGCAGTGATCACTGTGCCTGCATACTTTAATGACGCAGAGCGACAAGCAACTAAAGAAGCCGGTCAAATCGCTGGCTTAGAAGTAAAGCGGATTATCAACGAGCCAACTGCAGCAGCACTGGCTTACGGACTAGATAAGAAAAACGCAGATATGACAATTGCTGTCTATGACTTAGGTGGCGGTACTTTTGATATCTCTGTATTGGAACTAGGCGATGGTGTCTTTGAAGTAAAATCTACCAATGGTGATGTGCATCTTGGTGGTGACGACTTTGATTCTAAAATTATTGATTGGTTAGCAGACGAATTCAAAAATGATGAGGGCATTGATCTAAGAAAAGATCCTATGGCACTTCAGCGTTTGAAGGAAGCAGCTGAAAAAGCAAAAATTGAGCTATCGAGCTCAAGCAGTACAGAAATCAACCTGCCTTACATCATGCCTGTGGATGGTATTCCTAAGCACTTAGTAAGGACATTGAGCAGAGCAAAATTTGAGCAGCTGACAGACGATTTGGTTCGCAGATCTATGGAGCCTTGTAAGAAGGCTATGAAAGATGCGGGTCTTACTCCGGCTGACATAGATGAAGTAATTCTAGTAGGTGGATCAACAAGAATCCCAAAAATCGCTGAGGAAGTAGAAAAATTCTTTGGGAAGAAACCTTCTAAGGGTGTGAATCCAGATGAGGTAGTTGCGATTGGTGCAGCGATCCAAGGTGGCGTTTTGACTGGAGAAGTAAAGGATGTCCTATTACTAGATGTAACACCTCTTTCTTTGGGTATCGAAACCATGGGTGGCGTAATGACGAAGTTGATTGAGTCAAATACTACGATTCCTTCTAAGAAATCAGAGACCTTCTCAACTGCTGCTGATAACCAGCCTTCTGTAGAGATTCATGTGCTTCAAGGCGAACGTCCGATGGCTAAGGATAACCGATCTATTGGTAGGTTCCATTTGGACGGATTTCCCCCAGCACCTCGAGGTATCCCTCAAATAGAAGTGACATTCGATATTGATGCTAACGGTATTCTTAATGTGTCTGCAAAAGACAAAGGCACCGGAAAAGAGCAGAAGATCAGGATCGAGGCATCATCAGGTTTATCTGATGAGGAAATCGAGAAAATGAAGCAAGAAGCGCAAGCCAATGCAGAGAAGGATAAAGCAGAAAAAGAAAAGGTTGAAAAAATCAATGCTGCTGATTCTTTGATCTTTCAGACGGAAAGCCAGTTGAAAGAATATGGTGAGAAACTTTCTGAAGGTAACAAAACAGCTATTGATGCTGGATTGACCAAGTTGAAAGAAGCGCACGGTAAGCAAGATCTTAAGGCGATCGAAGCTGCAATGACCGAGTTGAACGCATCGTGGCAGGCAGCTTCTCAAGAGATCTACCAGGCGCAGCAAACAGCTCAAGGTGCTGACCAAGCTCAAGGTGCAGATCCAACAGGAGGAGCTGAAGCTGGTGGAGATGATGTTTCTGATGTCGAATACGAAGAAGTAGACGAAGAGAAGAAGTAATTCGAGCTGTCTTATGACAGCCTTTATATAGATGAAACCCCTGCTGTGATTAACGGCAGGGGTTTTTTGTTGTGCTTTTTCGCGAATGAAGTGAAGCAATCTTCTGTAGAAAAGTAGTCCGTTAGCAATTCATGACATAGATTTAGTACTTTAAATCATCTATGCGACAAAAATTACTTCGGCAAGCAGGGCCAGAGCTTAGTAGCTATTACCTAGGCATAGTGAGTACAAGAAGGATGAGCTATTTTCTAACAGTCTTTTTAGTGCTTCTGAGCCTTACTAGTTCAGGCCAAAATACGGCAGTGACGCTAAGTACCGAGATGTTCAGTTCCCACGAGCGCTTGTTCCTAGCCGAGCTGGAGGGGTGGATCTTTAAGGAAGGGCATGATGCTTCCTGGTCAGAACTGCAGTTAGAGGAAGGGGAATGGGGCTCGCTTAGACCAAATCAGCTTACTGCAGAAATGGAAGATGTCACCGGGCGAGTGGAAGGCTGGTTTCGGCTCAGAATTAAGCTTGACCAATCGTTTGAAGGTATGCCATTGACGATCAGTCGTACGCATTGGGCTGCCACGGATGTATATATAGATGGAGAACTAGTTCATTCCTTCGGTGATACAGGGACGCCCTACCAAGCATATAACCCAACCTTAAAGGATCCCATTCCGATTGAACTGGAGATAGGCAAAGTTTACCTGCTAGCTGTTCACTTTGTGGACTATGAGACCACCTTCACCCAGCGCGAGCTTCGCTTAAATCCCTTCAACCTTCAAAGTCTAATTAACCTGAATGGACCCGCTTATATCGAAAGGGTAAAAGAGGACATTAAGCTTACCCATATCTATGGAACGCTTACTATTTCAGCCTCATTTCTATTGTTTGTGCTGTTTTGCCTGTTGGTTTTCCTAAACCCAACACAAAAGACTTTCAAATTCATAGCCGCTCTTTCAGGAATTATGCTGATTACGGCGATTGGCATTTCGTACCATACGTTTTACGAGCAATCCTATGATTTGGAAAAGCTTCGATTCCTGGTAGTTATTACCATGCAACCTCTTTCTACACTATTCGGATTGTTGATTTTGGAATGGGTACTGACAAAACATGTCTCAGTGACCTCCATTGTTATTTTTGTACTGATATTAATCACTAATTTATTAGCTCATTTATTTTCTATTTCTCTGCCCTTTGGAATTACGTTCACAGCCATGATTCTACACTTTGGGCGTATTGCGTATCTACACAGGAATGATATACGTGGAGCTAATCTAGCAGTAGTAGCGGCCGCGGTGGTCCCAACCTTTGCAGCATTGATTTACATCAATATCCATAAATATTCGCTGGATCTTTTTTATGAATACGACAAACCACTGACGTCATTATTAACATTGAGCGGTCCGATTTTCTTATTGATATACATCTCCATACGATTCAAAGAAGTGCTGAACGAAGCTGCTGAGGAAGCTCAAAAAGTACTTACTGTGACAGAAGAAAAAAGAGAATTACTTGCCAATCAGAACGTATTGCTTGAGAAGCAAGTAGAGGAGCGTACAATTGATCTGAATAGGTCGTTGGAGGACTTAAAATCCACTCAATCCCAACTCATTCATTCTGAGAAGCTGGCCTCCCTGGGAGAACTCACAGCAGGTATTGCGCATGAGATTCAAAACCCACTGAATTTTGTCAATAACTTCTCTGACTTGAACAAAGAGTTGCTAGACGAACTCAAAGATGCCGTGGCAAAAAATGATCAGGAGGAAGTTGATGCACTGATCAAAGACCTTGGAGACAACGAATCTAAAATCAACCGCCACGGTCGTCGGGCAGAAGCGATTGTCAAGAGCATGCTACAGCACTCCCGGACGGGAAGTGGCGAAAAGGAATTAACGGATATCAATTTACTGGCCGATGAATACCTGCGTCTGTCGTATCATGGATTGAGAGCAAAGATCGCCGGATTCAATGCAGACTTCAAGACCGATCTTGATCCTGACTTACCCAAAATAAATGTCGTTCCACAGGACATTGGTCGGGTATTACTTAACCTGATCAACAATGCGTTTCAGGCTGTTCATGAAAAAAGCATGAAGGCCGAATCTAGATATAAACCTACTGTTACCCTCACGACAGAGCTAACGGCCAATGGCCAATTGCAAATAGCCATAATAGACAATGGTCCGGGTATCCCAGACAGTATCAAAGACAAAATATTTCAACCCTTTTTTACCACCAAACCAACGGGTGAAGGAACCGGGCTGGGCTTGAGTATGAGTTATGATATTGTGACCAAGGGACATGGGGGTGATTTGAAGGTTAACACGTTGAAGGAAGAGGGAAGTGAGTTTATTATTTATCTTCCAACTAACAAATAAGGCCTTTCTATGACTGTAGAGTTTTTGTTAACATTTTTTATGTTCAGGCACTTGCGCAGATCTTTGCGCACATCAGATTATTTACCTCAATGGAAGGCAATACTTCAAGGTGGTATGATCGCCTCTATAGTGTTGATTCTGGCAGAGAAAGGAATCGATACGATCGGAATATTTACTCCGTGGATTGCCTATATATTCCTCTTCTTTATTGTTTATTTAATCTACAGACAAAAAGAATTCAGCCACCTGAAGTCTGTATTGGTTGCAATCTCACCCTTCATCGCAATCTCCTTTTTAAGAAAGACAACACAAATAATAGATGTTGACTTTTATGGTTCTTGGGAAACTTATTTTAATGCTGGCATAATATTTTCGCTGATTTGGATGCTTGTAATGCTCATTATTACCAGTAGGCAGAACAAAGCACTGGCCAAAGAACGGAAAAAAACGCAGGAAGAAGAGAGGCAGAATATAGTAATGGCGCAGCTCAAGACTGATCTGGAGGTACAGGTGCTTGAGCGTACAGCTGAGCTTACTCAACAAAAAGAACAATTGCAGCATGCCCTGGATGAGTTGAAAATTACCCAATCCCAACTCATCCATTCCGAAAAAATGGCCAGCCTCGGGGAGCTAACAGCAGGTATCGCCCATGAGATACAAAACCCGCTCAACTTCGTGAATAACTTTTCAGATCTCAACAAAGAGCTTATCACAGAACTGCAGGAAGCTATCGCTCAAAACGATACGGAGGAAGTCAATGCGATCCTTGGAGATCTAGCAGAAAATGAGACTAAAATCACTCATCATGGCAAGCGAGCAGAAGATATCGTCAAGAGTATGCTGCAGCACTCGCGCACTGGAAGTGGCGAAAAGGAATTGACTGATATCAATCTACTGGCAGATGAATTCCTGCGTCTCTCGTATCATGGATTGAGAGCAAAGGATCAGAGCGGTTCGACGGGTCGATTCAATGCTGACTTCAAGATCGATCTTGATCCTGACTTACCCAAAATAAATGTCGTGCCGCAAGACATAGGTCGGGTATTACTTAACCTGATCAACAATGCATTTCAGGCAGTGAAGGGTGTAGATAAGCCGCTTGTGCGGGTGTCTACGAAGAAAATCCCCCTACCCCCCTTTGAAAAGGGGGATTCGAAGAAAGGGGATTTCGGTGGGATCGAAGTCACCGTCACCGATAATGGTCCGGGCATTCCCAACGATATCAAAGACAAAATCTTCCAACCCTTTTTCACTACTAAAACAGCTGGAGAAGGAACAGGATTAGGTCTAAGCATGAGCTATGACATCATTACCAAAGGGCACGGCGGAACGATTGAGGTTGATAGCCAAGAAGGAGGAGGAACGAAGTTTATCATTACCATTCCATTTGATCAAAAGGATCAAAACCAGCAACTAACCTAATTTTAATACATGCTAATGCGTCAGATTTTACAGCCTATTTTACTGCTATCCTTTTTTGTGCTCGTAGGGCAAAATGACCAGATCCGTTTTCAAGAAGATGGACCCAACCAAGGCAAGCAAGAAGGAGCACTCCAGAGTAAAAATATCAAAGGCAACTATCTTTCCTGGGTGGTACAGTCCGAAGTGTTTGTCAGTGGACCATTGCGCAACAACGCCATAAGTGGCACTAACTTTATGATTAAACAACTATTTGCATGACCTTTTCAAAATACGTATGCTTTCTGTTGCTAGCGGTAGGTCTAAGATTGAGCGCGAATGCGCAAGACCGAAATTTTAATCACTTCAATACCAGATCAGGCTTACCTTCTGGCTTCATCAATACCATGATGGAAGATCGGTATGGTTACATCTGGGTAGGTACAAATAGTGGTCTGAGTCAATTTGATGGTTATAATTTCATCAATTACGTGCAAAAGCCCTCTGACTCAATGTCTATCAAAGGGGTCGATGTGAATGCTATCAAAGACTATGATCCACAAACGCTGCTGATAGCCACAGCCGACGGATTGAATGTCTACGATCGTACGATCGGAGCATTTAGGCTTGTTTTGGTAGCGGACTCTATTCCTACACTGGATAAAGTCGTGGGTTTGGTGGTGATGGAAAACAAGGACGTCTGGGCACTCTCTGGAAATGGATTGTATTTCATCGAAGCAACGGATCTCAAGAAGGAAGTCTCCAATGTTGAGTTTTTCGAGTTTCCGCAAATCGATGAAAGCAAGACGAACCGATCAGGAGCAATAGTTTTTGATGGTGATCGAACACTTTGGGTAGGTTCGGAATCTCAACCCATTCAAAAATTTGATCTGAAAAAAAGGGCATTCCTTCCGTTTGAATCCTTCAGTAACACGGTGGGAGCATTTTTCAATCAGGTAACATGGGGTATACTACTACATCCAAACGGTGATTTATTTGTCGTGGGTACTGGCGGGTTGCTCAGGTGGAAAGCAGGCGCAACCATTCCTGAAATCATCAATCCAGGCGGGTACTTCGATCAGGAAAGGTTACGGAATTTTCAGTCGATCACGCTTGATAGCAAAGACAGGTTGCTGATCGGAACAGGAGAATTTGGTGCCATCAGGTGGGACCTGGAAAGCGATGAAGTGGAAGCATTTGTCAATAAGCCAGAAGATATCAATACGGTGAATTCTGATGATGTTCATTATCTCTTTGAAGATAAAAACTCAAACCTATGGTTTGGACATCATGTCGAGGGGCTGAGCATGATGTATGTGAACTCTCTGGATTATACCTTCAGAAATTTCACTGAAGAACTTAGTCTTGAGAGTGCTGCTAATCTGTACAATATGTCCGAGGATGAAGCGGGCAATTTATGGTTTTCCACATCACAAGGGCTCATCATGCAATCTAAAGACGATGGCTCACTTAAAGTTTATAATCCGAATGAGAAAGCGTCCCTAAATAGTGCTGTGGCATATAAGGATAAACTGTTCATCTCTTCGGGTTTTAGATTTGGGGATGATTCCAAGGTTTTCACCTTCGACATGAAAAAACGGTCTTTCACCAAAATTTACGAAAGTGACAGTGTAGAATTTTTCCCTGTTCCGGAAGAATCAGCAGCGCACATTTACTTCCCAGGATCATCTGGTTTCTTACAAATCGATAAGGAAACTGAAAAAATAGAGCTCATCAAACCACCCACCAGTGAAATAAATAAAGGAAACTTAAATGTCTTTGTGGCTAATCAGGATGTAGCTGGAAACCTCATCGCAGAGACCTATTATATAGGTGCTGATAATATAATTGAAACCTTTATTTATGATTCAGCAGAGAGCACTTTCAAAAAAACCAAAGGCGAAAGAAAATTCAATCCGAGTAATAACACGCCCGATTTTGTCTCACGATCCGAGCCAATGACCTTATGGAGCAGGTCGCCATTCGGGTTATCAAAAACTAACATCGAATCTGGCAGGACGGTCATGTACTTTGAAGGCGAGTCGCTGCTCAATGAAAATGCATCAGGATCATTCCGAGAAGATAATGATGGCTTTATCTGGATGCATAATGCTACGGGTGTCACGCGATTGGACCCTATCACCCAAACTATCACGCAATATCAAGTCAAAAAAGAGCTGAAACCAGAGGTATTTAGGAGACCCTTTATTCTAAAAAACGGGGATATCCTATTCACAGGTGTAGATGGGTATCTTCGGTTTAACCCCAATCAGACGGCTTCAGAACTGGCCATCAATAACCTTCTACTCACTGAGCTGAAGGTAAATGAAAAATCGTACAACCTGTTATTTGACGAACTACCAGCGTCGTTTTCATTTGACGACAATGATGTCTCCATCTCCTATATTTCTTTTAATTATATCGACCCGATTGGGGTACGCTATCGCTACCGCGTCAAAGGTTTCAATGAAAACTGGAACAATGTAGACGGGCAAAGAAGAGTTTTTCTGGCCAATCTCCCAGCTGGCGACTATGAGTTTGAAGTTCAATCGGCCACCCGGTCAGGTGCTTTTGGCAGCAGCCAATCTATTCCACTGACCATCCTACCACCCTGGTGGCTCACCTGGTGGGCCTATGTACTTTACGCTTCATTATTTGGGATGATTTTTCTGGCCGTTTATCGCGTCCAGAAAGCCAGAACCCTCAGGATCGAACGGGAGAAAAATAAGGATCAGGAGCTGGCTCAGGCCAAAGAAATAGAAAAGGCCTACAATCAATTGCAGGAAACCCAAAAGCAGCTCATCCATTCAGAAAAAATGGCCTCTCTCGGAGAACTCACCGCAGGCATTGCCCATGAGATCCAGAACCCGCTCAACTTTGTGAATAATTTTTCTGATTTAAACAAAGAGCTGATTGCAGAATTGAGAGAAGCGATCGCACAAAGCGATACCGAAGAAATCACGGCGATACTAGGTGATCTCGCAGAAAACGAGGAGAAAGTAACCCACCATGGTAAACGTGCGGAGGAGATTGTTAAAAGTATGCTTCAACATTCGAGGACGGGGACTGGAGACAAAGAACTGGGTGATATCAATGTCATAGCTGACGAGTATTTGCGTCTATCTTATCATGGTCTGCGAGCCAAAGACAAGTCGTTCAATGCGGCCTTCAAAAGTGATTTTGATACACGTCTGCCGCAAATAATGATGGTTCCACAGGATATAGGTCGAGTGCTGTTAAATCTGATCAACAATGCCTTTTTCGCGGTACGAGGTGTCGAGCAGCCAGAAGTGATCGTCTCGACTAAAAAAGTAGCAGATAACATAGAAATCAGTGTTTCTGACAATGGAACGGGTATTCCGAAGGACATCAGAGAAAAAATATTTCAACCTTTTTTTACGACCAAGTCAGCAGGTGAGGGGACCGGACTCGGTTTAAGCATGAGCTATGACATTGTCACTAAGGGGCATAATGGTTCGTTGTCAGTGTCTTCCGAAGAAGGGTCAGGCACTCAATTCACTATATCATTACCTATTAACCAATCAACGCTATGAACATATTAGTCGTCGACGATGAGAAAGACGTCCAACCATTATTCCAGCAACGCTTTCGCAAGGAATTACGATCTAATCAAGTGCAGATGAAGTTTGTCTTATCAGGAGAAGAAGCACTTGCTTATCTAGAAAAGGAAGGGTACCAGGATAAGATCATTCTTTCTGATATTAATATGCCAGGTATGAGTGGCTTGGAGCTGCTTGACAGGATTCAAAAGTCCAGTACACCACCTCCTCCCATTATTTTTATGATTTCAGCGTACGGAGATGTGGAAAACAAGAATGCGGCGCAAGACCTAGGTGCCCAGGACTTTTTTACCAAACCACTAGACTTTAAGCTACTTAAGGAGAAGATTAACAGTTTGGCCTCATGACAAGGATACTAGTCGTAGATGACGAGCCGGATTTAGAAACACTTATCAAGCAGCGTTTTCGCAAAAAAGTAAAGGAAGGTGACTATGTGTTTTATTTTGCTGAAAATGGCCAGAAAGCGCTTGATCTGCTGGAGACTAACAGTGAAATAGATCTTGTACTGACAGATATCAATATGCCAGTAATGGATGGTTTGACTTTACTATCCAAGCTTAATGAGCGTCAACATTTTCTGAAAACGATCATTGTGTCTGCCTATGGCGACATGGAGAATATCCGAACTGCGATGAATTTGGGGGCATTTGATTTTGTAACAAAGCCTATTGATTTTCAGGACATGGAAGTGACCATGGCCAAGACAATCAAGCATATTCTTCAGCTCCGAGAAAGCGCTGAAACCCTTCGAGAAAACGATACGCTCAAGATATACTTGAACGAAATAAAAGCGCAGAAGAAGTTGAAGGATAAGTTCTTTGCGATCATCTCTCATGATTTGAGAGGACCTGTCAGTGCATTTCAGGGGTTGTCCGACATTCTTTCCATGTATATCAAAATGGGAAAGTACGATGACGTTGCGGAGACCCTAGAGGAGGTGAAGCAATCAACTACCCAAATGTCTCGATTACTGGACAATTTGCTCAACTGGGCTTCGCAAGAGCTGAGTGCTATCCCCTACAACCCGGAGTCGATTGAGGTGAAAAAGATGTTTTCTGAATTGATTGAGATGTTTAATGCTTCATTCAAAGCTAAAAGCATCACTGTGAAGAATGAGGTACAAGAGCGTCTCACACTTCATAGTGACTTTAATACTACAGTGACCATTTTCAGGAACCTACTGCACAATGCTATCAAGTTTACACCTGAGCATGGTATGATCTCCGTCGGTGGAACAACGAGCGATGGCATGATACAATTGTCTATTGCCGACTCTGGCGTGGGGATACCTCAAGAAAAGTTGGAGACACTGTTTGTCCTATCAGAAAAGCCAAGTACGTACGGAACGCAAGGCGAAAAAGGCGTAGGACTCGGACTGCAATTGGTCAACGAGTTTGTGAAATTGAATAAAGGAACGATCAGCGTTACCAGTACAGAGGGCAATGGGTCTACTTTCACCATCAATCTTCCCGCACAATCATAAGAGAATTTCTCTAAGCGCTTCCTCGAAAAATTCAGGGTCAGTCACCTTGGATTTGTTGATGAACCCTGCTGCATTTTTTAATAGTTCTTCCGGAGGATTAGTTAGGGACGAGACGACAATGATCCTAGGAGGAGGGTCAATTTGTGCTAGTTTTGGTTGAATCCAGCTCGCTAGATCATCTCCATTCATAAAGGGCATTTCTACATCTAGAAAAAGGACATCTGGCTTGACCGTTAAGACCGCTGTCGCACCTTGTACTGGGTTATTAACACCTTTTTCAAAACTCAACCATTCAATTTGACTGATATACAATTCCAGTTTTCTCATAAAAAGCGGATCATCGTCAATCGCCATACAACGCAACTTCTTCATGACATGAATATAGTGCAATTCTTATTCTCAGGCCTAATATATAGGGTCTAGTACTTTGAATTTTTAAGAATGAAATACACACTTGCTAAAGTTTCAGAGGGTCAATAAATATATTTGATTCTTAATTTCTTCAGATGAGACAAAAATTATTGAGGCCGGGTGCTTCAGCGCTCAGTTATGAAATCAGGGACATCGTCAAAAAGGCGGAGAAACTGCAAGAATTGGGTCATCAGGTCCTTTGGGAAAATATCGGAGACCCTATCCAGAAGCATAGAGAAGTGCCCAGTTGGATGAAGGAGATTATTATCCAGATGCTGGGGGAGGACCGAACGTATGGATATAGTCATAGTAAAGGGCTGATCGAGACCAGGACCTTTTTGGCGGAACGAACTAATTCGCTTGGAGGCGTTAGTATCACGACAGAGGATATTTGCTTTTTTAATGGACTGGGAGATGCTATTGGCAAGATGTATCAGTATTTGCTACCTACTGCAAGAGTCATCGGCCCGTCGCCTGCCTACTCCACGCATTCCTCGGCAGAAGCTGCACATGCAAATGCGCACCCATTGACCTATCGATTGGACCCTGACAATAACTGGTATCCAGACTTGGAAGATCTCTATCAAAAAGTCAAGTACAATGAAAGCATTGTAGGTATACTGGTCATTAATCCTGATAATCCGACAGGCATGGTGTACCC
>JBLHTU010000112.1:0-12373 GCA_047627515.1 Cyclobacteriaceae bacterium
ACGGCAAACGACTATTTAATGCAGTTTCAGGCGGATATCCTTGGCGTCACAGTTGATCGTCCGGTGATCACAGAATCTACAGCTTTAGGAGCAGCGTTCTTGGCAGGTCTGATGGCAGGGATTTGGACGCAAGAGGATTTGAGAAAAGTCAGACAAACAGATAAGGAGTTCAAGCCAAAACTTGATAGTAAAACAAGAAGTCTTCTCTACGGCACATGGCAGAAAGCTGTGGAACGAACTTTTAACTGGACCAAGAACTGATGAATTGTTTTGATGCTAGATATAGAGCTGAACTGATAAAAACACTTGATGCTTCGAGCTATGATCTCATAGTGATTGGAGGAGGAGTAACTGGTGCTGGAATTGTGCTGGATGCAGCTACCAGGGGTCTAAAAGCTGTGTTGATCGAGCAGAATGATTTTGCATCAGGCACGTCCAGTAAGTCGACTAAATTAGTGCACGGTGGTTTGCGGTATCTTAAGCAGTTTGAAATTGCTTTGGTAAGGGAAGTAGGCATGGAGCGAGCGGTAGTTCACAAACTGGCACCCCATCTGGTCAAGCCAGAAAAAATGCTGCTACCTCTTATCGAGGATGGCACGTTTGGGAAAATGCTTACTTCTCTGGGCTTGATGGTCTATGATGTACTGGCTGGCGTCGAGAAAGAAGATCAACGAAAAATGTTGACCAAGGAAGAGACGTTGGCACTAGAGCCTACCTTGAGAGAAGATATACTAGAAGGAGGAGGGATCTACGCAGAGTATCGTACAGATGATGCGCGCCTCACAGTAGAAATTTTAAAGACGGCTGCTAAGCTGGGCGCAGATGTGATCAACTATGCGGAGGCAACTGGTTTTGACTACGAGAACGGTCAGATTTCAGCGATTAACTGGAAAGATAACCTCACCGGTGATAACCATACGATCAAGGCTCACTACACCGTTAGCGCTGCGGGACCTTGGGTAGATGAAATTCGAGAGAAAAATAATTCGCTGCAAGGGAAACATCTCCACCCGACAAAGGGTGTTCACATCGTCGTTGCCAGAGACCGATTCCCCATCAAACAAGCTCTGTATTTTGATGTGCCTGATGGTAGAATGCTATTTGCGATCCCGAGAGACCGAATCACTTACATAGGGACAACTGACACGGACTATTTCGGAGACATAGATGACGTGCGGACAGACTTGGCAGATGTAGAGTACCTAGTGGATGGCGTAAACCATATTTTCCCAGAGGTCGCTTTGAAGGTCGAAGATGTAGAATCTACATGGGTTGGACTTCGTCCACTCATCCAGGAAGAAGGGAAGTCAGCATCTGAGCTTTCGAGAAAAGATGAGATTTTCGAGTCAGAGACTGGTTTATTGTCAATTGCTGGCGGAAAGCTCACAGGTTACAGAAAGATGGCGGAACGAATTATTGATCGCATTGCCAAACGAGAAGAAAGCGAGGGTCGAAAAATTGGAAGGGGAAAAACAGAAAATACGATACTTTGCGGCGGTGTTTTTGATAGCGCAATCGATGTTGATAGTTACATTGAAAATCTTTCTGAGCGTTTGAAACCTGAGCAGCTGAGTGACATGGCCAACTATCTGGTATCAAATTACGGTAGACAATCAGAGGATATATTGAAGCTGCTTGCCGAAGAAAAAAATCCTGATCCACAAGTGCGACTAGGGATGGCAGAGCTCACCTTTACTTTACAAATGGAGGCGGTTTTCACGCTCTTAGATTTTTTCGAGCGTAGGACAGGCCGTTTATATTTCAATATTGGTTCATTAGTATTTTTGAGAGTGCCGGTCTTGACCCATATGACTGCATTTTTTGGTTGGGATAGTGTACGTGTCCAGCATGAAACAGCCGCGCTAAATCATGCCATACAAAGAGCATCTAATTTTAACTAGCCTACAGAAATCAAATATATGTTTGGACCAGAGTCTTCATCACTATTGCGACGTCTCCTGCAGGATAAATCTATTCAAAAGCAAATCGATCAAGATTTTTCACTCAGATTGAGTGCAAATATTGAGACGATTTATCAATTAGCGTCAAAGCTGTATGGCGCTCATCATAAGGTGGATGAGGTTGTGACAGGTATCGTTTCCGAGTTAGCATCTGCATACGATGCCCGCTCTCAAGAATTGCGTAATTTGGATCTCCGCCGGATGGAGGATTCGATGTGGTTTTGTAGTGAAAAGTGGGTCGGGATGATGTTTTATGTAGATCGATTTGCAGGGAATCTTACTGGACTTCAATCCAAGTTGAGTTATTTCGAAGAACTGGGGGTTAATTTTTTGCACTTGATGCCGCTACTCAAGAGCCCACCGATATACAATGACGGCGGATATGCCATCTCTGATTTCATGGAAGTGGAACCACGACTGGGCACCATGAAGCAATTGGAAGATCTGGCGGGTCAATTGAGAAGCAAGGATATGCTGATGATGCTGGATATCACTATCAATCATACAAGCAATGAACATATTTGGGCCAAGCGCGCAAAAAACGGCGATAAGGAATATCAGGATTACTATTATATGTATGGTGATCGATTTACGCCAGATGCTTTTGAACAGAGTCTGCCTGAGGTGTTCCCAGATACTGCCCCAGGTAATTTCACCTTTCAGCCAGAAATAGATCAATGGGTCATGACTGTATTCCATAATTATCAATGGGATCTTAATTTTAACAATCCGGCAGTTTTTAACCGTATGCTTGGAAGTATAGCCTTTTTGATCAATAAAGGAGTGGATATCATGCGCTTGGATGCACTTGCATTCACCTGGAAACAAGCTGGAACAACCTCTCAAAATCTAGACGAAGCACATCAACTGATTCGTCTCTTTAAGGCCTGCGCGCAAGTCTTTGCTCCTGGGACACTTTTCCTAGCGGAAGCGATTGTGGCTCCTCAGGAAATCATCAAGTACTTCGGTGATCTGGAGACTGGCAGTAACGAATGTGAGCTTGCCTATAATGCGACGTTAATGACGTTGCTTTGGGAGGCGATTGCCACAAAAAACAATAAGCTATTGAGTATCTCGCTAGCAAATATCCCGCACAAACCATACGGAACTAGCTGGTTAAACTATGTGAGATGTCACGATGATATTGGCTTAGGCTATGAAGATCAACATGCACGTTGGGCAGGGTATGATGCGTGGTCACATAGGCGGTTTATTACTGACTTTTTGATTGGTAATATTGATTGGTCTTTTGCGACTGGTGCCCCCTTTATGATTGAAAAAGAGAATGGAAATGCTAGGGTTTCAGGCTCTCTGGCTTCGTTAGTGGGATTAGAAAAAGCTATAAATAACAATAACCAGGATGAGATCGATGTGGCCATCAGACGGATAGTCATGTTACACGCAGTGATTCTTTCTTACGGCGGCATTCCAATGTTATATATGGGGGATGAAGTAGCGACGACTAACGATTACTCATATTTAGAAAGTGAACAGACAAAGCATGATAACCGATGGATGCACAGACCGCGCTTTGATGCAGAGCGAGATAAGTTGCGAAAGAAGAGTGGGAGTGTAGAGCAAAGGGTTTTTTCACAAATTTCACATTTGATTTCCTTGCGAAAGCAGACCGTTGAATTTGCAGATCATAACAATTGCTACCGAATAGAGAGCAGAAACTCCTCTGTCTTTGCCTTCATAAGGGCTGCGGGCGTGTATCGGACGCTATGTATTTATAACCTCAATGATCATCCAGAATCATTTTACCTTGATGTCCTGCAAGAACATGGTTTTGCTCCAAAGCATCAGCTTTTTGATCGGATAACGGATCAATACCTTGATAATGCCGAATATAATATACTGCTCCAGCCCTATCAATCTTGCTGGTTAAGCCTTAAACCTTAACAAACCTCAAGATCATGATGAGAACCTGGTGGAAAGAGAGTGTCATTTATCAAATCTATCCTAGAAGCTTTAATGATAGCAATGGGGATGGAGTAGGAGACATCCCCGGGATCATCGAAAAATTGGATTATATCCAAAACCTAGGCGTAGATGTAATATGGCTATGCCCTTTCTACGCATCACCAAACGATGACAATGGGTACGATATCTCTGACTATTATCGAATCCTTGAGGCGTTTGGTACGATGGAGGATTTTGATCGATTGCTAGCAAGTGTGCATAGCCGTGGAATGAAGCTGATCATGGACCTTGTCGCTAATCACACCTCAGACGAGCATGCGTGGTTCATAGAATCTCGGAGTAGTGTGGATAACCCAAAGAGGGATTATTATATCTGGAAAGACGCTCGTGATTTTGCTGAACCTAATAACTGGGAATCCTTTTTTGGGGGTAAAGCGTGGCAATGGGATGAGCAGACTGAGCAGTACTACTTGCATCTATTTACCACTAAGCAACCAGATCTCAATTGGGACAACGATAAAGTAAGGCAGGAAATCTACAGTCTGATGAAATGGTGGCTGGACAAAGGCATTGATGGCTATCGCATGGATGTCATTTCTCTTATTTCGAAAAAGGGATATGAGGATTCGATTTACGAGGAATTCAGTGAAACCGTAGAAAAGGTATTTGCAAATGGCCCCAAAATTCATGACTATTTGCAAGAGATGAATAAAGAAGTACTTCAGCATTATGATATAATGACGGTGGGTGAAGGCCCCGGTATCTCCTTAGCTGATGGGGTCAAATATGTGGATTCACAGCGAAATGAGTTGAGTATGATCTTTCACTTTGACCATATGTTTATTGATCACGGGCCTAACGGGAAATTTGACCCTGTACCGTATGAGTTAGTGCATTTTAAACAAGTATTTGTTCAATGGGATGAGGCTATGAAAGTCGGAGGGTGGTCTAGTATTTTTCTGGGTAACCATGACTTCCCAAGAATTGTATCACGGTTTGGTAATGATCAAGCATATCATGAGCAATCCGCCAAAGCGCTAAGTATGCTGATACTGTCCCTTCGGGGTACTTCCTATATTTATCAAGGTGACGAGATCGGGATGACAAATGTGGCCTTCGATACAATCGATGATTATCGAGACGTAGAGACGGTCAATGCACATAAACAGGCAATGCAAGACGGAAGAGATCTGTTGGATTTTATGGATGCGGTTCACTGGCAAGGGCGTGACAATGCCCGGACTCCGGTTCAGTGGGATGCAACAAGTCAGGGTGGGTTCACTACCGGTGAACCATGGATCAAGATCAATCCTAATTACCAATCACTCAATGTAGCAAGTCAGGAAAATGATGAGCATTCAATTCTTCAATTTTATAGACAGATGATCAAGGTACGTAAGGATCATACGACATTAGTCTACGGTGATTTTGAGGTCATTGATATACTCAACTCAAAAGTATTTGCCTATTGGAGGTTTAATGCCAAAGAGAGGTATCTGGTACTCATCAACTTCTCCGCAGATCGACTGCCTTTCAAGATCGATCTACAGCATAATTGTAAATTGGAAACACTGATCATTTCTAACTACTCTAGGCATGTGACAGATTATACGTTGGGTTTAATTCACTTGGAGCCTTGGGAGGCAACGTTGATTAAGTACGTTTAGAAAGCAAACTAGATTTAACGGATTAGTAATCACGCATCTATTCGATTTGTATCAAGTATGCTTACTATTGGCTAGATATTGCCTGCATTCTTCTGGTTAATGAATCATGATAGCAATATCTTGTACGGATTGACGACTAGCTGTATGATTTGATTGTTGAAAAATAGGCAGATAAACATGACTTAAAGCAATATTGAAGGTCTCAGGTAAAACAGTATATAAGCACCTTGATGAGATATTTCATCAAGCAGAGAAAAGCGAACTCAGGTCAGAGGACAAATGGGTGATCTTTAGTGATCTTCATATGGGAGACGGCGGCTCTACTGATGATTTCAATCAAAATGCTGATCTTTTTGCCACTGCGTTAGAAAAGCACTACCTCAAAGAAAATTATCGATTATTCCTAAATGGTGATGTGGAAGAGCTACAAAGATTTAAACTCTCCAAGATCATTGAAAAATGGCAGAGTATATATGAGATATTTAATCAATTTCACCTTAGAACGCAGCTTGTAAAAAGTATCGGGAATCATGATTTAGAATTATCTCTGATCAAAGATTACCCGTATGATTTTCATATGGTGGATGGGTATCAACTGCTATGGAAAGACCAGCCCATTTTTCTATTTCATGGACATCAAGCGTCCAAGAAGTACCAAAAGCACAATCGTTTGATAGGTTTAACACTGAAGTACTTTGCAAATCCTTTGGGGATCAAAAGCTATTCGGTAGCCCATGATAGTAAGAAGCAATACAATATTGAGAAGCGCGTATACCACTACTCGTATTACAACAATCGGGTTTCAATTATCGGGCATACACATAGACCCCTTTTTGAGTCACTGCATAAAGTCGATAGGTTAAAGTTTAAGATCGAGCAGATGTGTAGGGACTACGCTCGAGGGGATCATGCAGATGCAAGCGAAATTGCTTCCAGCATTAAATCACACAAGAAAGAACTCAAGTCATATTATAAGAAAAATGAAGATTTTAACTATCAGAATTATGTTTACAATTCCATCTTTCATATTCCATGTCTTTTCAATTCAGGAACGACGATTGGGAAGAGAGGAATGACCTGCCTCGAAATCGACAGTGGTCAAATTAGCTTAGTCCACTGGTTTGATGAGAGCATTTCAAAAAAGTACTTGAAAAAAACGGGCTACGAAGCTTCTAGACTCGGCGATACCAACTATTTCAGAATGGTAATTAATCAGGAAAGTCTGGACTATGTATTTACAAGAATTAAACTACTATCTTAAACCGCATGAAATTTATCATTAAAAGTGCTTTAGCCATTACGACTATGATTATCATGACAAATGGATGTGTGACAAAACCGGACACAGAATCCCCAATAAAAAAAATTGATATGCAGGGCCATCGAGGAGCAAGAGGCCTTATGCCTGAAAACACGATTCCTGGGTTTATCAAAGCGCTGGACCTGGGAGTTAGTACACTTGAGATGGATCTGGCGATTACCAAGGATGGCGAAGTTATTGTGAGTCATGAGCCCTGGATTTCCTCTGAGATTTGTCAGCTAGAGGACGGTGTAGACATAACAAATGACAGTCTAGGCCTAAATATTTACCAAATGTCGTATGAGCAGATTAAGCAATATGATTGTGGAACTAAGCCCCATTTGAGATTTCCCAACCAGCAGAAAATGGTAGTTGCTAAACCCAGATTAAGGGATGTGATTGAGACCGTGGAGGAGTATGCTTCCAAGCACCTGGTCAAGGGGTTTAGGTACAATATTGAAATTAAAAGCATGCCAGATGGAGATGAGATATTCCATCCAAACCCTGCTGATTTTTCTGTGAAGGTCTATCAGTTACTTGATTCGCTTCTGGATATTGATCGTGTGACCATTCAGTCGTTTGACTTTAGAGTGCTTCAGTACTATCGTCAGAATTATCCACAGGTAGAACTAGCTGTACTTATTGAAAATAAGGATTCATGGCAAGAAAACATCGAGAAGCTGGGCTTTGTGCCGGCTATTTTTAGTCCTGATTTCAAGACATTGGATGAGCAGAGTATTCTACAATTACAGGCGAAGGGAATGAAGGTCATTCCATGGACTGTCAATGAGGGAAAGGACATAGAAGACTTGATTTCATGGGGGGTCGACGGAATTATTACGGATTACCCTAATATTGCGGTCGATTTGATCAATAAGCAATGAGTAGATACGACGTTTGTGCAATTGGTAACGCACTGGTAGATTACGAGATAGAAGTAGATAATCAATTTCTTTCAGACAATTCAATTGAAAAGGGACTGATGACTTTAGTAGATGCAGACCGGCAACAGAAGCTGGTAAGTCAGGTAGCCAATAAGATTAGGAAAAAGCAGGGCGGTGGCTCTGCAGCCAATAGTATTGTTGCACTTAGTCAGCTAGGTGGTAAAGGGTACTATTCATGCAAAGTTGCTAATGATGAGGATGGTCGATTCTTTCTAGAGGACTTGCATGGTTTGGCCATTGACACTAGTCTCGACGGCAAGGTACTCCCAAGCGGAGATACAGGGAGGTGCTTGATTATGATTACTGATGATGCAGAGCGAACAATGAATACTGCTTTAGCGATTACATCCGATTTTTCTACTGAGGAATTAAATCCAGCGGCCATTGCGGATGCCAAGTATCTTTTTATTGAGGGATACCTAGCTTCTTCCCTGTCAGGCACAGAGGCTGCTATTCATGCAAAACAACTGGCGGAAGGAAATGATACCAAAGTAGCGTTGACTTTTTCTGATCCTAGCATGGTTTTGTATTTCAAAGACCAAATGAAGAGTATCGTCGGTTCCGGCTTAGATCTACTTTTTTGTAATGAGGAAGAAGCGATTGCATTTACTGATACTGAATCGATTGAAGAGGCAAGAGAGCGGTTGAAGTCATTGTTCAAGCAATTCGTGATTACGCAAGGTAAAAACGGAGCGATGATTTGGGATGGTGAGACTTTTGTGGATATAGAACCTTATCCAGTACAGGCAGTAGATTCCACTGGGGCCGGAGATATGTTTGCAGGATCATTCTTATATGCAATCACAAATGGGCACACATGGGCGAGTGCAGGGCGTCTAGCAAGTAAGTCTAGCTCTTTTGTTGTAGGTCAATATGGCCCAAGACTCAAGAAAGATGAGCTGCTTTCAATAAAGAACGAACTCATTACGAGCAATTGAGAGGATTGTCTTGCTTATTAAGAACTGTCTTCTTACTTTTGCCCTCCGTTTTTAAACGAAACCTTTTTTTATCATGAAAAGAACATTTCAACCTTCTGTTCGCAAGAGAATTAACAAACATGGCTTCAGGACTCGTATGGAGAGTGCCAATGGCCGAAGCGTGTTAGCCCGCAGAAGAGCAAAGGGCCGAAAGAAGCTAACAGTCTCTGACGAGAAGCACAAGAAGTAATCCCTAAGGGCGATGTTAGAAAATGCCCCTTCTTTTCGTTTTCAAAAAGCAGAGAGACTTACTCACAAAAAATTAATCAAGGAACTATTCGCAGATGGTTCCTTTTTTCGTTGTGCCCCGCTGCAATTCAAGTGGTTGCAAAAAGAAGGATTAATCTCTCATCAGTTGCTCATTTCGGTCCCAAAAAAACTTCATAAAAGAGCGACAGACAGAAACCTTCTTAAACGAAGAATCAGAGAGGCGTATCGACTCAATAAGCATTTTCTTCCACAAGATCGGTTTGCTTTAATCGCTATTATCTACCAGTCAAAAGAGATTGAGACCTTTAGAGAAATCGAAGACAAACTAATCAAAGGGATCAAACGTTTATCTTTGAGTATTAATGAAAGCTAAAGAGAAGTGAAAGTGAAAGAAAAGAAAGCTATCTATCGTAAAAGCATTGCCTATATCCTTGTAGTCGTATGCCTCGTGTTCGGACTGTCCGCTGCAAAATCTGTTGCCGACAATGACAGATACTTTCAGATTGTCAAAAACCTTGACATATTTGCTACACTTTTCAAAGAAGTCAACGCATACTATGTGGATGAAATCAATCCTAATGAGTTGATCAAAGTAGGGATAGACGCGATGCTTAATTCATTAGATCCTTACACAGATTATATTCCCGAAGACGACATAGAGGCCTACATGACTATGACGACAGGCGAGTATGGCGGCATTGGTGCCTTTGTCGATAGAAAAGAGGGTATTAACACAGTTACAATGCCTCAAAAAGGGTCGCCAGCAGAAAAAGCAGGATTGAAAATTGGCGATCAAATCTTGAAAATAAATGGAGTGGACCTGACGGGAAAGAGTTCAGCCGATATTTCAAAACTTTTGAAAGGAGCAGCTAGCAGCCAGATTGAGTTACTTATCAAACGCCCTTTTCAAGATGAGCCATTTGAGGTTTCCTTGAAACGTGAAAAAATCACGATTGATAATGTACCCTACTTCGGAATGGTCAATGAGCAGATTGGCTATATCAAGTTGTCCGACTTTACAACCAAGGCAGGGAAGGAAGTTGCCAGTGCAGTCAAAAAGCTAAAGTCAGAGGGTGCGACACGAATGATACTTGACCTGCGAGGTAATCCAGGCGGACTTCTGGATGAAGCTATCAATGTCTCTAATGTATTTATCAAGAAGGGGATGGAAATTGTCAGTACAAAGGGGAAACTGGAGAACTGGACAAAATCATATGATAGCCCTAGCGACGCGGTCGATGTCGACATCCCACTGGTAGTCTTAATTGACAACGGGAGCGCATCTGCATCAGAGATAGTGGCTGGTGTCATGCAGGACTATGATCGAGGTGTTCTGATAGGACGCCAGACATTTGGAAAGGGTCTCGTACAACAAAGTAGACCCTTAGCTTATAATTCACAGTTAAAAGTTACTACTGCAAAATACTATACCCCAAGTGGTCGATGTATACAAGCCATAGATTACAGCCATCGCAACCCAGATGGTAGTGTTGGGAAAATTCCTGACTCTTTAAAAACAGAGTTTAAGACGATGGGTGGACGTGCTGTGTTCGATGGCGGTGGGTTAACACCCGATTTTGCGATCGCCAGTAGCTCATTTGCACCCGTCACTTACAGTCTACTATCCGGAGATCATATTTTTGATTACGGGACAACTTTTGCTCACAAAAACGAACAGATTGGAGACCCTAGAGAGTTTTCTTTAAGTGATGCGCAGTATGAAGACTTTCTTGCATGGTTAGCCGATAAGTCCTTGGACTATACGACTGAAGTAGAACGTTCAGTAGAATCCTTGATTGCTTCCGCTAAAAAGGAGCAATACTATCCGGATATTGAGCAGCAGATTTTAGCATTAAAGCAAGCGACACTTCATAACAAAGAATCAGACCTGATCACGTACAAGGCGCAGGTCAAAGCAGTATTGGAACAAGATATAGCAAGTAGGTATACGCTGCAAGTAGGAGCGATTGAGTCGACATTTAATAAAGACCGAGATATACTCAGAGCCATCGAAGTGCTGACTGACTTGAGTGAGTATCAATCCTACTTGAAATCCGAGTAGGGTGATCTTATGTATCGAGACATCAACAAACGTCTGCTCAGCAGCTATATTTTCGGATAGTCAGCTGCTTGGAAGTGCTCAGTTTGACCTGCCAAAGTCTCATGCAACTTTAATCCCAACCATATTTAGTCAGCTGTTAGATAACATTGGGGCTACGCGCTCAGATTTGACAGCCATAGCAGTTTCAGGAGGGCCGGGCTCTTACACAGGATTGCGGATTGGAGTGACTGCGGCCAAAGCCTTGTCTTATACCTTATCTATTCCTCTTATCTGTGTTCCAACCTTGAATCTCCTTATTGATTCAGTAGTAGATTACTATCAGGATGATCAAGCTTGTTTCATTCCGATGATTGACGCCAGAAGGATGGAGGTTTATACAAAGGTGCTGAGAGCTGACAAGAAAGAACTTTTATCTATTAGGCCATTGATTCTTGAAGCTAACTCTTTGGACTTCCTATCGGACTATAATTTAATCTTGATTGGAGATGGTTCAGCCAAATGCAGAGATATGTTGAGCCATGATTCTTATATCGTTTTAGATCACGTGCAGCCAAACGCCGCTTGTATGGGACGAATTTCAAGTCAAAAGTTCCTTTTAGGCGATTTTGTTGATATAGCTTACTTTGAGCCACTATACTTGAAGGAGTTCCAAACTAAAAAATCCAAAGACTTGTTAAGGCCATAAATAAGCAAATGACAGTGGAAGATCAAATCATAAACAGAGTAGCTAGTAGCCCTCTCGTATCCTTAGATTTCGACGATTACTTCGAATCCTATAGTACGGTTACTTTTGACCTTGGGGAGTTTTTATTTCAAGGTCTGATTCTAAAGGAAAAGGACTTCCGTGCAGAGATCAAAGGGATTGATTGGTCTGCGTATAAAGGAAAGATAGTTCGGTTGTTTTGCTCCGCAGATGCAATCATTCCGACTTGGGCTTATATGTTAGTTGTCTCCAGATTGGTACCCTATACAGATCACATTGTTCAGGGGACGGAGAAAGACCTTGAGAAGCATTTGATTGACAAATCAATAAAAAAGATTGATTTTGCCAGTTTTGCAGATCAGAAAGTTGTTGTGAAGGGCTGTGGAAACATACAGCTGAGAGAATACGCTTACGTCGAACTATCTAAGCGTCTGGTACCTATCGTTGCATCGTTGATGTACGGAGAACCATGTTCGACAGTTCCTGTATATAAAAGAAGAAATAACCCTCAATAATTGGTATGAGTTATTTAGCTTTGCGATCCCAAAAGAGGGGAAAGTGGGGTTATTTTATCGGCCCAAAAAAACTTTCAAAATCTTTCTTTCGTAATTTGTTTGGGAAGAAAA
>JBLHTU010000113.1:0-12358 GCA_047627515.1 Cyclobacteriaceae bacterium
TGGATTCATAAGATCGCCCAGTTGATAGCAGAAGAATCTTCCTTTTAGCCATAAGAGCAGCTCGCCTAGGTGGCCTAAAGGGAGTAATTAAGTTACTTGAAGTTGAAGGTTACGCTGGCCGCCTAGTAATGTTTGATTGATCCCTCAACTCAGAGCTTAGGCATATTTTATTTATCGTTGTCCCAAGGTCCAAAAATCCAATTGCCCCGGGCACCCGCATCATCAGACAAAAAGTATTCTTTTACAGCATCAGCAAACTCTTCTCTACTGATCACTTTGTCTCCATTGCGATCTAACTGCTCAAATGCATGTTGTGAAAAAGATGGGTCTATTTCATAAATCTTGAACATTCTCACATACTCATCAATCGAGATGACTGCATCATTATTGATATCAAAAAGATTAAAAATGTAGAATACAATTCGGGTGATGTAATGATCTATGGGAGGTGACGCATCAAGGTCGGAGATCAGGTTCTTCTCAATAAAGAGAACCCACTCCTCTTTGGAAATTTCTAATTCAATGTGTTTTTCTAAATCTGTGAGGACCTGAATGAATATTCTGTATGACTGAACGATCGTATTGTCGTACTTCTTGTTAAACTTATCAATTCCTGCATATTCACATATCTTAATGGCAACATCTTTAAAATCATTTGGTTGTAGAATACCGTTATGATTGGTGTCTAAGACATTGAAGAAATGATGAATTTTCTTTTTTCTAATTTCTGTGATCATGATAATTAGCTACAATTGTGACTAATCTAGACAATAATTAAATCATAAAAAAAGCCGAATCAATACGACTCGGCTTTACCCTATCACACTACCAACTTAAATTAGTTCATACTGAATCTTGCGGCTTTTCTCTTCGTGAGGTTCACCATGTACTGCAAATCTTTTCTTGCTACATGAATTCGATTTTTTATTGTTCCGAGCGGTAAATTCAAACGCTCACTTATTTCATTGTATTTAAAGCCACGGTAATGCATGATGAAGGGCTCTTTGAAGCGATCATCCAAGCGATCAATCATCGCCTGAAGTTCCTGCATAGTCATGTTGGTGTATGCCTCGTTGTAAACCGGCTCCCCTCCAGTATTTAATAAGTGAGCATCTTCAGTCGTATCGACAAAAGTCTTTTGTCTCATTATTTTTTGATACCTCGTGATGAAGGCGTTTTTCATGATGGTATACAACCAAGCAGAAAGATTGGTGCCTTCCTGAAATTTCGTGCGGTTACGATAGGCCTTGAACATCGTTTCCTGGAGCAGATCACTGGCATCATCATAATCTTTAGTCAATTTCATCGCAAAGCCCATCAAAACTTTACTGTGAGAGGTGATAGCGGATCCGAATTCTACTTCTGACATTTCTTTGTGGTTTAGATACAATCTATATACTCACAAATCTAATTAATGTTTCATAACTTTCAGAAAGTATTGAAAGTTTATTTAAAAAAACCAGTATCACACAGATAGCATGAACCTTAATAATCTATTCTGTTCGAGCTGAGACATCTTATCTAGCATTTGGTTAGCCATCTTGCTGAAACTCATCAAATCGTCAGTTACTTTTTTCAACTCGTTGACTTCTTCGCTGCCATCATGTGCTAACGAATTGACCTGAGCTAGAATCTTCATGGCTGGCTCCAACTCTCTTTTCCGTCTTTCTTTGGCCACAATTCTTGCTAACTCCCAGATATCCTTTTCTGGTGAGAAAAACTCTCTTCTTTCACCCGGAACAAGGTTTTTATAGATCACACCCCATTCCAACAAAGACCGTAGATTCATATTTGCATTGCCCCTAGAAATACTCAACTCGTCCATGACATTCTCAGTCGACAGCGGATCTGGCGAAATCAACAAGAGAATGTGAATCTGAGCCATCGTGCGGTTAATTCCCCAACTGCTACCTAGCGTTCCCCACGCTTGTATCAATGTTGCTTTTGCTTCTGCGTATTCCATTTAACTTTTAATGATAGTTGAAAAAAGTATATCTAAGGACTTCCGACTTACTGGTAATTTTTTGGTTGTCATCGCCTTCAGATGCATGTGTATTGTTAACCATGAAGAAACAATATTTTTAATAAGCGATCAAATAGAGAAATGGTTACAAAAAAATAAAGTAGTTGATCTGGTATTCAAATTTCAAAGGTAAAAATCAAACGTATTTTTCATCTAGAACGAAGATAT
Source organism: Cyclobacteriaceae bacterium (assembly GCA_047627515.1). GTDB lineage: Bacteria > Bacteroidota > Bacteroidia > Cytophagales > Cyclobacteriaceae > JAYPLE01. Next base: position 2,192 of record JBLHTU010000113.1, read on the forward strand.
ATTGATAATGCACGAACAAACTTCATTACTTTTTCCTTGTTGATGCATCCGCAAAGGATCATTAAATTATTCACAGTCAAACAAAAACTAGTCGATGGCAAACGTAACACTAGGGGGAAACCCCTCTACAACTTCTGGAAACCTCCCAGCAATAGGGACTCAAGCTCCTGATTTTACGCTAGTAAAGTCCGATATGAGCGAAATCAAACTTGCAGACTTTGCAGGTAAAAAATTAATTCTTAACATATTCCCAAGTGTAGACACGGGTGTCTGTGCTGCATCTGTTAGACACTTCAACAAAGATGTCTCTGAGTTAGATAATACAGCTGTCCTATGTGTTTCAGCAGATTTACCTTTTGCCCAAGCGAGATTTTGTGGCGCTGAAGGTATCGAAAACGTCGAAGTGGCTTCTTCATTTAGAGATGATGCAGCATTTGGAAAATCATATGGTTCATTGCTGATCGATGGAGGCTTTAAGGGCTTACACGCAAGAGCTGTTGTAGTTGTCGATGCAAATGGAGTTGTCAGCTATACTGAACTGGTTCCAGAGATCGGTCAGGAACCCAACTACGAAGCGGCACTAGCTGCACTGTAGTAAACATATTACTCAAACTTTCTCGCTGATTATGCAGCATGGAAGGTTTGAGTTTTTTTTAGTCAGTCTTCCTTTTTATCCACCAGCTCAACTCTACTTTTTGGTAAGCATTCAGGATAGTTCTTTTGCAGAAATGTGATCAACTGTTCACGCACAAGCACCCTTAAATCCCAAGCTGTCGGTGAGTCTTTGGCGCTCATCAGTGCCCGGATCTCCATTGCCTTCTCGGTGGCATTTGTTACCTGAAGCACATTTACTTTACCATCCCAATATTCACTCTTTTCCAAAATACTTGTCAGCGCCTCTCGCAGTTTATCTACAGGTACCATGTAGTCAGTGTAAATAAAAACCGTTCCAAGGAGTTCAGCATTCTGTCTCGTCCAGTTTTGAAAAGGTTTTTCTATGAAATAATTGGACGGTACTACTAAGCGCCTCTGATCCCATATTTGTATCACGACGTAGGTAAGAGTGATCTCCTCCACTCGCCCCCATTCGTTTTCAACGATCACGACATCATCTAATCGAATAGGCTGGCTAATTGCAATCTGAAAACCTGCCAATAAATTCGCCAAAAGTTTTTGCGCTGCGACGCCTATGATCAGTCCAGCAATACCTGCAGAGGCGATGATACTCGCTCCTATCTGCCGAATACTATCAAAGGTCATCAGGCCAAAAGCAAAAGCTAGGATGACGATTAGCACGACAAATATTCGCTCGAATACCTGTAGCTGAGTGGTTACTTTTCTAGCCTTGAGGTTATCTGCTACATTGACGTCATATTGTCTCAGTAATACGGCTCTGGCACCCTTGATCAAGACAATCAAGACCCAAGCTAACGCTGTAATCTGCATTAAACGACTTAAGTGCTCCCAGCCAGGCAAATTAAGTTCAGGTCTTAAAAGTGGGTGAACCTGAAGCCCAATAACCAAGATAACAAACAACAATGGTTTCTTTAACCTGCTGATATCCTCCTTTTCTAGCAAGTAATGCCTACCCAATATTTTGGCCAATATCCAATAAGCAACTCGACCAATAATATAGCTTCCTACAACGATGAGCATCACTGCTCCCACATCTAACAGGTAACTCGGCACATCTGCTATTTCCATCTTTTCCACATAATATACTTATTCTAAAAGACCCAAGAGATCTCGTGACTAAATGTGATCAAGTTCTATCGGCAAATAGCTGTGCTAGCTTTATTTGATTGCGAGCTCGGTCCAGGTTATGCCCGGTCCTTGCCGTATGAAAATACACATCACCTTGAAAGTAGTCTGTAAGAAATCGGACGCCCATAATCAGCGACATATACACTGGAGATAAGCGCAGCCATTTTCGCTCACCCTCTTCCAACCACCCCGCCTCTATCTGATAGGCATCGATAAAAATATCAGCAGCCTCCTCATCGATGATTAGTTGATCTACTAACGGAGCATCTTCCGGCAGGTTGGAGCAGATGGTTCTTAAGGCATCACCTACATCATATACTACGGAGCCTGGCATCACAGTGTCCAGATCTACTACACATCTAGCCTCCTGACTTTCGTCAAAAAGAAGGTTATTGATCTTAGTGTCATTGTGAACCATCCTTACTGGTAGTTCTCCCGACTGCAAAGCAACCGTAAGCGGTGAGATAATCACAATCAACTCATCAATTGCCATTATTTCTAATGAAAGAGTAGTTGCTAATTCAGGATTTTTCCACTTTGCATCCTGTAATTGCATGAGCCGATAGCTAATGTCATGAAACTGCATAATGGGTTCAAAAGCTGACTGAAGATCTAGATTTGTCAAGCCTCCCACAAAACTTGCATACGCTTTGGCAGCTGACCGTAACATTTGACGACTAAGTAGCCGCTCAAACCCCTTCAAATGATCTTTGAAACGAAAAATTCGCCAGTACTGGCCTTGCCACTCTAGGAATGGAACGCCGTCATTGGTAAGTAATAAATCAAGTGTTTCGTAATGCCCTTCACCATAATAATCAGATAAAGTAGCCGTCACCTTTTGCATTTGAGCCATTAGGGGATACACATCCGGAAAGACCAAGTCATTGATCTGCTGGACGAAATAACTACCCCTTTCTAAGTCAAATCGATAAGAGCGATGAATATGACCTTGATTTATCTGTTGCATCATTGATGACCCCTTATTAGTCTGCAGCACTTCCTTCAGCTTACCATACACATTCTCATCCGTATTTTGATCTTGCATGGCTCAAAAATAGATAATGTGCATGGCTGGACGATATTTTCTAAACGACTTATATCACAGATAGTCATCTTTAAGCGCAATCACATGGTCTTGCTTTGCAGAACTTGCAGATTAAGAGATACGACCAAGATCGTGAGGCTACCTAACGTAGCCACGATAATCACAAAAGGCTTGAGATCATTGCAATAGGCAAATTCTGAGAGCCACAAGTTCGAACAGTAGTAAATAATTGGCATCGGAAGGATAGTAGCGATGAACATCAAATGGACAAATTCATGAGTAAGAAAAGGTCAAAATCTACAAGATAGAGGCACCGAAGACCTTTCGAATTCCAACATCGTTTTGACGAAAAATGATAGACAGGAGACCAACCCAATGAGACCCTTCACAGATAAGATGACAGTCAAGGAAAACATGATCGCTTCTTGCTCGCTGTTCATTCAAAGCATCTTGCCCTTTTTAAAATGACTAACCCTATCTTTTCTATTTTGAAAAATGGGCATATTCAACTGAAAGATATTGCTTACTCTGCAGACAGTAAAAAGGTTAATAATTTAATTATCTCAAAAATAGAAACATATTAAAACGATTACCGTTCTGTATATTATCTTAAAAATAGAAACATATACTTTTTACCAATAGGCAATGAAAGGATACCTCGGAGAATTTGAAGAACTGGTTTTACTCACAATCGCCAATCTTGGTAAAGAAGCTTATGGACTGGCCCTGCTCCGAGACATCAACGAAAGAGCAAAAAGGAATCTAAGTATAGGTGCGATGCACTCAACGCTCACACGGCTGGAAGAAAAAGGTCACATCACTTCTTATCTCGGAGAGCCGACCCATGAGAGGGGTGGCAGAAGGAAAAGGTTTTTCGAACTAACTGCAAATGCGATCACTGCTCTAAATGACATGAAATCCCTCAGAGATGAACTCTGGGCAAACACTAAAGTCAGTCTATCGCTGTGAAAACTGGAAAGAATCCGCCCCAACTCTTTAGGAACCTGCTGCAATGGTATGCGCGCCGAGCCGATATCGAAGATCTACTAGGAGATATCGATGAGTATTTTTTATACAATCTCGAAGATAAAAGTCCTATTCGAGCCAAACTACTCTACTGTCGTCAGGTACTTTCACTTATTTTTTCTTATGCTTTGAGAAAACGAAAAGGTGACAGCTATTATTCAAATTTTTACTCTTCTAATAACCTTTCTATGCTACAGAATTACTTTAAAATCGCTGTTAGAAATTTTGCTAAAAACAAACTATTCACTTCGATCAATATTATTGGTCTTGCTTTAGGCATGTCTATCTGCCTGCTTGCTCTTTCGATATCTGTTGCGATTTATCAAGCAGACGAGTGGCATGAAAATAAGGATCGAATCGTCCAAATAAACTCAAGCATTAGAGATTCAGAAGAAAACAAACTGTATGCGTCCACCTTTCCAGCTTTAGCAACACACTTGGAAAGTAATTACCCATTCATTGAAAAAACCGTTCGCGTGAAGTCAGGTTTTGCACCGGTGTTTGAGCACAAAGGCAATAAAATAGACTTAAGGGGCTATTTTACAGATCAGTCTTTCTTAGAATCCTTCAGTTTCGAATTGATTCATGGTGATGCATCCAGCGCATTGATAGAGCCCTACAGTATTGTGCTGACACAATCAGCCGCAGCGAAACTATATCGTGATGAAAACCCTGTCGGTAAGGTTTTGATAACGAAGGAAGGTAAATTCAAAGTAACTGGGGTACTCAAGGATTTGAAGCAAACACACCTGTATTTTGAGGTTCTTACCTCCATGGGTACCTTCGACCAACTAAATACAAAGCTCAGTACTGAATTAGATTGGATCAATTATAGAAATAATTACCTCTACCTACTCCTACACCCAAATACGCAAAAAGAAAGCTTGGATAAAGCCCTAGAAGAAGCAGGACTGGTTGCAAACAGTTTCAACCCAAACAAAGAAATCAAACTTGAATCTATTTATCTGACAGGAGTCGTCCCTCGATGGAATATAGGAAATGCCCTTGGAATAGGTTGGGACCAACCCGGCATGCTCTTCTTTATGTCAATCGGACTGCTGATACTACTGCCTGCAGTTTTTAATTACACCAACCTATCGATAGCACGTGCCCTGAAAAGAGCAAAAGAGATAGGCGTAAGAAAAGTCGTAGGTGCTGATAAACAACAGATAAAAATGCAGTTTATCGTGGAGACAGTGCTTCTGTCCCTGCTGGCATTGATTGGGTCTTATATCTTGTTTATACCTTTAAAAGAGGAATTCCTTACAATGGTGGTGGCAGCGGCAGTCTTAGATACTAGTATCGGATTAGCTCAAACGCTTATTTTCATCGGCTTTGCCATTGTTGTAGGCATTATTGCAGGAATTTTTCCAGCCCAGTTCTTTGCTAGATTAAACCCTGTTCATACGCTGAAAGGCGATATGAAAGCTGGGTCTGTTAATATCTCGGGGATCAGAAAAGGGTTGTTCATCTTTCAATTCTTCTTATCTCTCGTCTTTATTATTGGTGTAGGCGCGATCCTAAAACAGTACAAAGATGTACTCAATCGAAATCATGGATTTGAATCTACGAATGTGCTAACTGTACCATTCAATGGCATTGATCAACAACTCGTCATCAATGAACTAGGCAATCACCCAGATGTATCCCGGGTCTCTAGTGCTTCGCATCTGCCAGGACTTCCATTTTCCACGTTGGTCAGTGTGATCCCCAATAAAGTAGATACTATGGATGTTGGCCAGGTTTTTATTGATGATAATTTTTTGATAAATATGGAAATCGACTTGATTTGGGATAGCGGTGAAGGACTGGCTAATTCAAATCAGAACGAAGAACTAGTCTATGTCAATGAGCAGTTTCTTACTTCTGCGGCTATATTCAACAGCCCGAGCGATTCGATGTTATTTACACTAGTAGACGGCTCAAATTGCAGAATCGCTGGTGTTTTTAAGGATATTAATTATGAACCCGTCAATCGACTAATTGAGCCCCTCATCTTTCGCTCGTCGATTGAGCAAACGAACTATGCACTTCTCAGTATCCAGTCCAATGATATCAAGCGTACCATTTCAGAGTTGGACTTGATATGGCGTGGTTTGGATCAGAATATTCGTTTTGAAGGGGCCTTTTTGGATGATGAAATAGAGAAATCTTATAGGTTTTTGGCCATTCAGGTAAAGATATTTGGCTTCCTCAGTCTCATGGCCATCACGATCTCATGTCTTGGTTTGCTCGGAATGGTCTCCTACACGACTGAAAACAGAACAAAGGAAATTGCTATCCGCAAAATCATGGGTGCTTCCGTCTATCAATTGCACCTCTTATTAACCAAAGAGTTTGTACGAATGATCTTGATCGCAGCCATGATAGCCATCCCTTTTTCTTACTTTTTTTACGACTTTGTCTTCTTGCATCTCCTCGTAAAATATGGTACCGGAGTAGGCGCACTCGAAATCATAGTTAGTATTCTTTTCCTATTTTTAGTTGGATTTCTATCTATCTACTGGCAAACATCCAAGGTCACAAAGGCCAATCCGGCTGAAAACCTACGATACGAGTAGTGGCAATTTATCTTCCAAAAACCTCAGGTACCAAGGTACAGTAAATGCGCTTCGGTACTTTTGGGTTTGGCAATATTTGAGCTTACTATGAAAATCGAACAAATAACTTTTCAATTGACTTGGCATATCAGACAAGAAGTCTTGTGGCCTGATGAGCCACTGAACTATGTACAGCTTGAGCAAGATCCAGAAGGTCAACACTACGGTGTTTTTGAAGGTGATAGATTAATTTCAGTCATTTCTCTTTTTGTAGACGGAAAGACAGCACAGTTTAGAAAATTCGCAACACGAAAAGACTTGCAAGGCAAAGGGTTTGGATCAGCATTGTTACAGTATGTACTTGACGATATACCTACGCATGATATCAATCGTGTCTGGTGCAATGCACGGGCAGATAGAACAAGCTACTATCACAAATTTGGTCTGGAGGAAACTGATTCTCGCTTCGAAAAGAATGGCGAACGCTACGTCATCATGGAAAAATCTGTGTAACGGTCGAAGCTAACTCTTGTAGAACTGGATCATTTTCCTTTTTCTAAACAAAAACATAGATCTGAAACTTCAGGTTCTAGACTCAGATAAAATGAATACCTTACTCCTTTTCTTCCTAATCACCCATATGCAGACTTCCCTTGTTGTTTTTGATTTTAATCAAGATTCATCGCTTAGCGACTGGTATGTGGTCGATGATGGCGTTATGGGTGGTCGTTCTCTAGGAAACTTTGCTACTGCTAAAGAGGGTCATGCTGTTTTTTCAGGCGATGTGTCTCTTGAAAATAATGGGGGTTTTTCATCGATTCGATATCGAATGAGACCGTTAATCGCCAAGCCTTATACTTCCATCGCTATGAGAATTAAGGGTGATGGTAAAAACTATCAGCTGAGAGTTAAATCTGAGACCGCAGACTATTTTTCGTACGTTGGAGAAATCCTCACCACTGGCGATTGGCAGACAGTAGTTTTCAATTTCGAAGATCTTTATCCTGTTTTTAGAGGTCGCGAATTGTACAAACCAAATTACCCCGGTGATCAGTTAGGTGAAATAGGTTTTCTTATTGGGAACAAGGAAGCTGAGAAATTTGATCTTAAACTTGACTGGATCGAGTTACGCTAATCGAATATTTTATAATTTTTTAGGGTAACTACCTTGCTCATGGAGCTTCGCCAACTGCTCACTCACCCACTCTTTGTCCTCGGAATAAGTAACGCCAAACCATTGGTCTTCTGTATTGATGAGAGGTACTTTGACTCCTTGTTGTATCCAAGCGTTAAGAACAGAGGGTATGTAATATTCTTGTTTCAGGTTCTTCTGCGATGCTTGATAGGTCGCATCAAACCCAGTTGAAATCTCTTCAAAAACAGCAGGTGTAAATCCCATAAGGTTCATCGAGACGATCGTATTCTCTTCTAATGACACTTTCTGTCCACCTGCTTCATCAAAAATACCTGAGGCATCTCTACTGATCTTCGTATACTCCTGAATCGAAACCAGATTCCCTTCTTCGCTAGCCATGCAAACTCCCCTTGAAACGGATCCCGCTTCAGTCAACGTATTACCCAGCTGGTAACCTATCATACAAGCCGACTTGCCATTGGCAGAAACTTTACTCAAATACTCAGCTGCGGCTGTCAACGAACCTAGGCCATAGAAATCATCAGCGTTTACAATAGCAAAGGGTTCTTGTAACTCAGGTTCGGCCATCCACACAGCATGTGCTGTACCCCATGGCTTTTTTCTACCTTCAGGAACAGAATAGCCCTCAGGCAATGCATCGAGCTCCTGAAACACCACCCGGCAGTCTATTCGATCACTCCACCTAGAAAGGATCGCTTCATTGAAAGGTTCTTCGATTGCCTTGCGAATAACAAATACGATCTTACCAAATCCTGCCTCAATAGCGTCATAAACGGTATAATCAATGATTCGCTCTTGAGAGGGACCGAATCCATCCAGTTGCTTGATCCCACCATACCTACTACCCATTCCTGCTGCTAAGACTACCAACGAAGGCTTCATACTACTTATTTAGATTTAAAAACTGCAAATATAATCGGGTACAAATGGCCGATCCAACTAAAGGTCAAAGAATCAGTATGTTTAAACCAGTAAGTACGACGCTACAGAGGAAAGAGTTGGTAAAAGCAGTGAGCAAGGCCCTATTTGTTCGACAAAAATCTTTGCGCTATTTTGTCTTCATTATGTCTAGAACTATCCTTTTACTATTGACGAGCTGCTTACTAAGCTGCACAGTCCCTGAGAAAAATAGAATATATTTAATTGGTCAAATCCTGACTTCTCAAGGAGAAATGCTTTTCTGGCTCTATGATGACACACCCAATCACAAAGAAAGCTTTATCAAGCTTGCCACAGAGAAGTATTGGCATGACTACACTTTTAATAGAGTAATTGAAGGTTTTGTGATACAAGGCGGTTGTCCTGATACAGCCAAGGGATTTGCCGACTCCCCCTATCTAATCCCACCAGAGTTCAACGAAAAAATCAAGCATAACTATGGGGCACTTGGAGCTGGTCGAGACGGCAACGCGGAAAAACTTTCAGCAGGATGTCAGTTATACATTGTCCAAAACAAAGACGGACTCCCTCGGCTAGATGGCGAATACATGATTTTTGGGCAACTGATCAAAGGGCATGATGTTTTGGATGCAATTGCACAAGTCGCCACTGACTCACTAGACACGCCCTTGCAGAACATCGAAATGGAAGTGAATGTAGTGCAACTCAGCAAGCAGCAGCTAAGTGAGCTTAACTTCATACCTGAGTCATGAAATTTTCGGCCACGCTGACAATATTACTATCGATGATCTTATTGCTGACCCAATTTACTAAAACTGAGGAAGCGCCCTAATCCTACCAGATATTGCGTTGCAGCTACAGACTGGGGACTCCTCCAAAGTTTGGAAGCTTGCTCGTCGATTCAACAATCAAACACGCATGAATATGGGGGATTTCTTTTTATTGCACCGTGATACTTATTTCGCAGACTTAACGATGAATAATAATTCAGGAGATCTTTCAGACTGAGGAGAAACACTACAAGTACATTGGAAATTTACGCAAGACCAGCACGATAATTATTATGTTAAATGGACTAGCGATCAACTGCCTGAGTTACTAAATAATGAATCGGACAGCAAGCTGTTCAAAATTTTAACATTGACAGATGAGCAGCTGACGTTGCAGTATAATCATCAACAGTTCTCAAACAAAACCACTAACATCACGGATATTTTCGTGCCCGAGGCGCTGAACTCAGAGGGACGCGCATTTAACTGGTAGCACCACTGCCATAAATAATAAGCGCTACGGGGATTATTATTTCATGGTAGGACCAAATCAAGCCTCAAGCTCAACAACAACTTGCTTCTGCTTGATGATCCCCGCAGTTTTTCGCAAAACCTAAAACTACCTATCAATTACGGCTCTGAACATTACAGCAAAACCGACAGTGACTGATCAAAAACAAAGTAGGGGTATTACTACTTGTTTTTACCCACCAAAAAAATGACGCTCTTTGTTACAAAATCTGGAATTAGAAGATTAAATGACTCTTCAATCGATCAAAAAGACAATTTGATCTGACAGCGTCTCCTCTATCAGACCAAACAACATGTGCTCAATAATGAGCATACAATATTTATACCGTGATTACAATCTGCTCAATCAAACAGAAGATTCACGACACATATTGAAATATCCTAAGAATAAAATGGAGTTAATTAACAAATACTCAATAGTTGTGTACTTTTTCT
>JBLHTU010000114.1:0-12021 GCA_047627515.1 Cyclobacteriaceae bacterium
TACCTGAGTGTAGTTGCTATCAAAAGCCGGAATACTTAGCCCTTACCATGGGTGGTACTTGCTAATTGCAGCCGCCATCTGCTGCTGCAATTGTCTAGCTGCTTCACCTGCCGCCACAGCAAAATCCTCTTTGTCTGAGGCATATATGATACTTCGAGCACTGTTGATGATCAAGCCACCTTGCTTGTTCATCCCATATTTACAGACAGCTGCCAAATCACCTCCCTGCGCCCCGATTCCTGGAACTAGAAGAAAGTGCTCCGGAACCAATCTCCTTATACTTAGTAATTTTTCAGCTCTCGTAGCACCCACAACATACATCATGTTGTGTTTAGTACCCCATTTTGACGTTTTTCTTAAGACAGTCTCGTATAGCTTCTCACTTGCACCTTCGATGAGCAAATCCTGAAAATCAAAAAAACCTTGATTTGAGGTAGACCCTAAGACGATACTCCATTTCATTTCGTGCTTTAGAAAGGGTTCGATGGAATCTTTGCCCATATATGGAGCCAAGGTGATCGCATCGAAGTTCATTTGTTCAAAAAAAGCTTTAGCGTAGTGATCCGAAGTGTTGCCTATGTCACCTCTTTTGGCATCTGCGATTTTGAGGACATTATCGGGCAAGTAGTCAGCTGTTTTTTTCAGTGCAGTCCAGCCGGCAAGACCTTGAGACTCATAGAACGCAACATTTGGTTTGTAAGCAATAGCATAGGGTAGTGTAGCGTCTATGATCGCTTTATTAAACTCGAAAATTGGATCCTCTAGCTCCAGCAAATGTTTAGGAATCTTATCCATGTCAGGATCTAGCCCGACACAAAGCATCGATTCTTTCTGCTTGATTTCATGAAAGATCTGGGAACGAGTCATAGGCGATTATATTTATTGATTTACCTGAAGTCGATCACTTCAGCATCGGGGTATTTAGCGGGATCAAATGTAAATGCATCATCAGTCAATGCAGGGAGTTCCTCAAAAGAGTTGATGGCATATTCATATTTATTGCCTCCAACTTCAAAAACGGTAAAAGATTTAAGAGCATAATCCTGACCGATAATCATTCGAATTTTGAAGTAGCTTTTATCTCTTTCTACAGGATCGAGATCTACCACATTATTTCCTTGATCGTTAGCGGAAAGCAAGATGTATTTGAAGCCCTTCTGATACAAGTCCCATATATTGTTAAGAGATATTTCCTGATCCTCTGGTTCGTACGTAGACACTGTGATTTCTTGGAGCTCTTCGTTGTATGACCATACATCTGCGCCGTCATTGTATATCTCCTGTCCTGCGATTTGTAAAATATATTGGGCTCCTTTGACAGAAATGTAACCACTCATGGTCTCATTGAGATCAGCAGACTCGTTGACAATACTTTGTGAAAAAGCTGCTTTGAAAGCAGGTATTTTTCGGTACTTCGCACTCATCGCATCTAGCAATGTTTTTGCATCAGGGTCATACTGGGCAAAAACTAGTTGACTTATTAGGACTACTATGATTGTTAAAATCGATTTTTTCATGATTCTTGTTTTAGCTGTTGATTTTATTCAATAACTGTTCCAAAGCGTATTCATCAGGAATTAAAACTTCTCTTGCTTTGCTACCTTCAAATGAGCCGACGATTCCAGCAGCCTCTAACTGGTCAATAATTCTACCTGCCCGGTTGTAGCCAAGCTTCATTTTTCGTTGTATCAATGATGTACTTCCTTGCTGATGAAGGACAATTAAACGTGCCGCATCATCAAACAAAGCATCTCTGTCAGAAAGATCAACTTCTCCTATGGTTGATTCTTCTCCTACAAATTCCGGCAGCAAATACGCATCACTATAGCCTTGTTGTCCCCCAATGAAATCACAAATAGACTCTACCTCTGGTGTGTCCACAAATGCACATTGAAGTCTGATCATATCAGATCCCATGCTGAGTAGCATATCCCCCATACCTATTAATTGGTCTGCACCACCCGAATCGAGGATTGTTCGGCTATCTACTTTGGAGGTAACTCTGAACGAGAGCCTCGCAGGGAAGTTTGCTTTGATAATACCAGTAATTACATTAACAGAAGGTCGCTGAGTAGCCACGATCAAGTGTATACCGATGGCACGCGCAAGCTGCGCCAATCTGGCAATTGGGGTTTCTACCTCTTTGCCAGCGGTCATCATTAAATCAGCTAACTCATCAATAACCAATACTATGTAGGGTAGATATTTATGACCCTTCTTTGGATTGAGCCTTCTTCCGACAAATTTCTTATTGTACTCTTTTATGTTACGGCACCCTGCGTCTTTGAGCATATCATACCTAGTGTCCATTTCAATACACAAAGAGTTAAGTGTGTTGACTACTTTGGAAGTATCAGTAATGATTGCCTCCTCTGAGTCGGGGAGCTTAGCCAAGAAGTGGCGCTCAATCTTATTGAATAGCGTAAGCTCTACCTTTTTTGGATCGACCAGCACAAATTTTAGTTGTGACGGATGCTTCTTGTAGAGTAAAGAAGTCAAAATAATATTAAGACCAACTGACTTACCTTGACCTGTCGCTCCAGCCATCAACAAGTGAGGCATTTTGGCAAGGTCCGTGACAAAGACTTCATTTGAGATCGTCTTACCCAAAACAATCGGTAAGTCACTGTCTGATTTCATGAACTTCTCTGTGGTAATCACAGATCTTGCATCTACCATCTCGCGATTCTTATTTGGGACCTCGATACCAATTGTACCTTTCCCAGGTATCGGCGCGATGATCCTAATACCCAATGCTGCCAAACTCAGCGCAATATCATCCTCTAGGTTCTTTATTTTGGAGATTTTCACGCCGGCCTCAGGGATGATTTCATATAATGTGACCGTAGGACCTATAGTCGCTTTAATACTTGAAATCCCAATTTTGAAATTGATAAGCGTTTCAACAATCTTATCCTTGTTTGCTGATAGCTCATCCTTGGAGACTGTGACTTCCTTGGGCGGATATTCGATCAATAGTCCAGGATGAGGATACTTATATCTTGCGAGGTCTAACGTAGGATCATAATTCTCCATTTTTGTGGAGATAGGCTCTTCGAATTCAGGTTGAGCAATCTCCATACCCAGATCTTCGTCAATAATCGATGCTGTTGGTTCGACTGGAGGTGCTGCAGGAGCGGGATCTAGCGGAACTTCAAAAGTGTTATCGCCCACAGTAACAGCACTTTCATTTTCCTCTTTAGAAGGCTCTGGTGTTGATACTTCAAAAATGGGCTCTGTTGCGGGTTGTTGGGCGTGCCTTTTCTTGGTAGTTACTTTCCACTCTTCGGTGTAATCTTTAGACGCTAAAGACTCTTCCTCCACTTCCTTTTTCACACGTTCGATGACTTCGGTCAAATCAGGCTCTCCTTCTGTTTCTATTTCGTCGATTATTTCATCAGTCGAATCACTTTTTGTAGTTGGCAGTCGAAGCCAGCTCGGTAGGCTTTCTAGTGCGGGAAGCCTTGTGATATCAAAGAAATACATATTAAATACGAGGAAGAGAAAGGCAATAAATAACACTGTTCCCCAGCCCATAAGGCTGTCTCCGATCATGGCTAATTCATAACCTATGCCACCACTTAGAAAAGCCCATTCAGTCATTTCTGTGGCTGACAAGACAATGTAGCCCAATAACAAACTTGTCCAAATCAGATAAAAAGCGGTGAATGTCAATGCCTTTGTCAACGAGAACCAGCGCTGCTGGTAGCCTATGCGCATGCCTAAGACAAAAAGAAAGGGTGGAATTAGTAGTGAGATAATTCCGAACCATCGGAAAATAAAGTAGTGCGCTGTCGTTGCTCCAATTAACCCAAACCAGTTTTGCACTTCAGCTCCGGATGCTTTGATGGACTGAGATAAAAATGACTCTACTACACTTTGATCCGCCTTGCCGGTCTGCAGGTAGGATAAAAAAGAGAGCAGTAAAAAGACGCCGATAAGGAGGCTAGCCCAGCCTAACGCCAGTTGAAACTTCCGGTCAGATAGAAATTCAGTATCTACACGGATTCGTTTCTTAGGTTTGGATTGTTCTTTTGGTTTTTTGTAGGTGTTTTGAGCCATATGTAGCGTGTGATTGCAAAAGTAACGGAGTTTTTACGCCTTTTCAACTTGATTGATCAAAGCACGATTGATTCGGGCAACTAATCCAGGTCCTTCATATACAAAACCCGTATAAATTTGTATCAAATCAGCACCTGCGGACAGCTTTTCTAGGGCACTATTTACGTCGTGAATTCCTCCAACTCCAATTATAGGTATCCTTTTATTTTTTGATCTAATATATCGAATGACTTCTGTAGATCTATTTTGCATGGGTTTGCCGCTCAGGCCTCCCGCACCTATTTCCGTAATCTCTTTGGGCAGAGTTGCTAGACCCTCTCTACTGATTGTTGTATTGGTGGCTATCAGTCCATCAAGGCTTGTGGAATCAGCGATTTCTAGAATATCGTCAAGTTGTTGCTGATTCAAATCGGGTGCGATTTTAAGTAAGATGGGTTTGCGATGTTCTTTTCGCCCATTTGCTTTTTGCAAGGTTGAAAGTAGCGCTTGAAGAGGCTCTTTGTCCTGTAACTGCCGGAGGTCTGGTGTGTTCGGTGAAGAAACATTTACCACAAAGTAATCTACATATGGAAAGAGCGATTCAAAGCATAGCAAGTAATCACCCGTCGCGGACTCGTTCGGAGTAACTTTATTTTTACCAATATTACCACCTACAATCAAACCTTTTGGTCTGCTCTTCAGTCGTTTGATCGCTGCGTTTATCCCGTTATTATTGAAACCCATTCGATTGATCAATGCTTCATCTACAGGCAGTCGAAATAGTCTTGGTTGAGGGTTTCCTAGTTGGCTTTTCGGCGTAATGGTGCCTATTTCGATAAAGCCAAACCCTAAGTTTTTCATGGAATGAAGATAAGAGGCGTTCTTGTCGAAACCTGCAGCCAAGCCGATCGGGTTGGGAAACGTGATTCCAAATACTTCTTTGGTGAGAGATGCGGATTCGACGACATACCAGTTTCGTAAGATGGCGGATACACCTGGTATCTTACAAAGTATCCCAAGCAAAGAAGTCGTCACATTATGTGCCTTTTCTGGAGATAGCACAAACAGAATGGATTTAATGATTGAGTACATGATGTCAGCTTCTGGGATGAAAGTCCTTTATAATTTGTTTGAGATAGTCTCGGTCAAGATGCGTATAGATCTCCGTTGTAGTTATCGATTCATGGCCTAGCATTTCCTGCACCGCACGTAGGTCCGCTCCGCCTTCGATCAAATGGGTAGCAAATGAATGTCTAAACGTATGAGGTGATATATTCTTTTCAATGCCTGCAGCTATTGCAAGGTCTTTGATAATCATAAAGATCATCACACGACTTAATTGAGCACCACGTCGGTTCAGGAATAAAAAATCCTCATGACCTTTTTTGGGCTCCTGTAAATTCCGAATGTGTGTTTTGTACAAATCGATATGCTTTAAAGCTGATTGGCCAATCGGGACCAACCTTTCCTTGCTGCCCTTACCAATGACTCTTAAAAAACCGATATCCTCATGTATATGACTAATGGTTAGATTGATAAGTTCAGATACGCGAAGTCCGGAACTGTATAGCGTTTCAAGTATCGCTCGGTTTCGCACACCTTCTATTTTACTGTGATCGATCGCACCAAAAAGCGCTTCAATTTCTTCCAGGTTTAGGGTATCAGGTAGCTTCCTGCCCAATTTTGGTGCTTCTAGTAATTCGGTTGGATCTTTGATAATTAACTCTTCGTACAAGAGGAATTTGTAGAAAGACTTCAGCCCTGAGAGCATTCTTGCTTGAGAGTAAGGTGAGAGTCCCATGTCGTGTACAAACTCAAGAAAATCGATCAGGTCTTGTTGTTCTACCTTGAGGGGAGAAATATCTACTGCCTTAATATCAAAAAACTGTTTTAGTTTAGTAACATCGTTTAGATATGCCTGCACGGAGTTGGTCGCCAGCGATCTCTCCAGGCTTAAAAACTGTTTATACTGTTTGATATATATGTCCCAACTCACTAACCAGCAAAACTAACCACCTGATGCAAATTGCCATTGTAAACGGACCGAATTTAAATCTTCTTGGTAAACGAGAGGTTGAGATTTACGGAGACCAGTCTTTTGATCAGTATTTCGAAGGTTTAGTAAAAGAGTATAGTTCGCACGAGTTGATCTATTTTCAATCAAATCATGAGGGGGAACTCATAGATTTTATTCAGGAGCGAGGTTTTGAAGTAGATGGTATTGTCTTGAATCCTGCCGGTTTTTCGCATAGTAGTATTGCCTTAGCAGATGCAGTAGCAGCCGTACCTGCATCAGTTGTGGAGGTTCATATCAGTAATATTTTTAAGCGTGAGATTTTTAGACATCATAGCTATATCAGTGCTGTCGCAGTTGGAGTCATGAGCGGGTTTGGATTAGAAGGCTACCGGATGGCTCTATCTTTCTTAGCACAAAAGTCGTGAGTCAGATTTCCTTTTACCCTGGACCTAGTAGGATTTACTCCAATGCTACTGAGTATATCTACGAAGCCTATATGTCTGGGATACTATCTGCCAATCACAGAAGTGAAGATTTTATGACGCTGGTTGGCGAGACGAAGCAAGAGTTAAGAGAAAAGCTCTTGATACCGTCTGACTATACGATTGCTTTCGTCTCTAGTGCGACCGAGTGCTGGGAGATTATCAGTCAATCTCTTGTGAGAAATAGTAGTGCAATCGCTCATAATGGATCTTTTGGTCAGAAGTGGGCAGGACTGGCAAGTAAGATTGATAGTCAAAGTACCGGCATTGAGTTTGGTCTCAATGAAGCATTACCGGTAAGCCAATTTGTGGCTACAAAAGCAGATGTACTAGGAATTGTCCAAAACGAAACATCCAATGGCACACAGATAGCTCAAGGCTTGATACAGCAGATCAATAAGGAGAAAGGCAAAGACCAACTTGTAGCTATAGATGTTACATCTTCTTTGGGAGGAGTAGCGCTAGACCTGAGTCAAGGAGATATTTGGTTTGCCTCTGTTCAAAAATGTCTTGGTCTGCCTGCTGGGTTGGCTCTACTGATATTGTCGCCGAGAGCGGTAGATAGAGCAGCTGAGTTGAACCGTGATGATCAATATAACTCGTTGGTTAAAGTTATTGCAAATAGTAAGCTGAATCAGACGCATTGTACGCCCAATACATTGGGGATTTACTTGCTGCAGAGGACACAGAATTTTTCGAAAGGGGTAAAGTACCTTGATAATAAACTACTGCAACGCTATGAGATTCTAAGTCAATTTGTAGATCAGCAAAAAGACCTAAATTGGTTGATTGACGAGCCATCTGTTAGGTCTTCTACGGTCTTAGCTTTGACTGTCAAAAACCCAGAAAAACTGAAAAAGGCTGCTTTATCGAAAGGTATCGTAATCGGGAGCGGGTACGGGCCATGGAAGACTTCCTCGATTAGAATCGCTAATTTCCCTGCTATTAAAGGCAAGGAAATTGAGAAGCTAGTAAAGTTTTTTAGTAGGTACTTTGACTGATCGGTAGATCAGTCACGTCTAGCAAGCTTCACTGTTTCGCCAACCCAACAGTCTATTGTGATTTCTTGACCTACTTGAAGCCCTTCATTGAAGATTTCTTCGATGGATGGAAATTGTTCTTTGCAAGCTCGCATCTGATCAGCATTGCCTGCTTTTTCATACATCTCGTATGCGGCAATGAATATCGAACGGTCACGGACAATACTTTCTCCCGCTTTACAAGTAGTAAAAGAAGTGAAGTATAAGTTTCCTACTAAGTCAAAGGCCTTCTTGTCCCCAGGACGGAGACTGATAGCCTCATAAGCCGCAGCTCTTGCTTTCGATTTCTGTTCTTGTTTTGTGTAGGATAGAGCTAAGTCAACGTAGGCATCGTATTTATCTTCTGGCTTGTCAGATAAGCTTTCTGCTTGGATAAAATATTTGATTGCTTGGTCCAGATTTCCTGCTTGGAGGTTCTTCTTCCCCAGCGTGCTGCAAAGGTCATAAGCTGGCTCGCTTTTTAATACTTGATCAGCTGCGACTAAAAAATAAACTTCATCGGTGCATTTTGCTCGCAATGAATAGTTGTAGATCTTTTTAGCCACTTCTAGGGCGTTTGGATTCGCATTTAATTTTGGCACCAATTTTTCGGCGATATAATCGCACGTAATGATCTCACCCAATGAATTAAGTAGCGCATCAATTTTTTCTTGCTCCTTTTTCATACGACTGGCGTTGGATGACATTTGTGCGTCGATGGTGAAGGATATTTTGTCATAGATGTCTAGAACCATTTCTGCCTTCATTTCTTCTGGATTCCGCTGAAAATAGTATTTAGCCAAAGTCATGTATGGGGTTATATTGTACGCAGCTAGGCCTTTGGGATTAAGTGCATAGGCACCATTGTACAGCGAAACTAGAACCGGGTATTTTGCTGGCTTAGTATAGTATTGCTTGAAAGCCGCATATGCTTTTCGGTTCATCACGTCTTCCTCTTCACCGAAGTATTCGATCCGCATATCAAACAACATGAGGAGTGAATCTGTCAGTACACCAATTCTATCAGTATCATCTATGTTTCCAATGATTTTTTCGATTGCTCCCGTACCATCGATGTAGATGCTCTTATTTAGATCAGGATTATTTTTGTACAACCATACTAACGCGCCTAGTGCGTCTTGGTAGTTCTCTAGTTGCATGCTAACCCTAGAAAAAGCTTGTTTTTCCTGTGCTTTGGCTAATTGGTTAGGTTCTGTGGGCCAGTTCCAGCCGGGTTGACTATAAGCAATGGCGGAGAATAATAGAAATGAAGAAAGAAGAAGCGTACGAATCATTGTTAAAATTTTGCGCAATTTGTTAATATTTTTGGAATTGAGGTCGGTCCTGCGATTAGCTTTGTGTTATCATTATAGCGATTTTGTGCTTTATGATTAATCTTAAAGAAATATTATCGGTCTATTTGGTGCCGCAGAGATCATTGGAACTGTTCCGATCATCATAGACTTACGTAAAACAGTTGGACATGTTCAGTCTGCTACAGCTACAATGATATCAGGGATACTGATGATCACTTTTTTGTTTCTTAGGAAGCGTATTTTGAATCTATCTGGCATTGATATTATCTCTTTGGCGGTAGTAGGGGCAGCACTGATGTTTTTGATTGTGCTGGAAAGATGATGGTCGTACAGTTTTTTCATTCTTCTCAGGACGATAAGAGGTTGACATCTGCCCTTCCGCCAGCATTTTTGTTCTTAGCTGGTACTTTCACAATGATCGCGCTGATTTTACTTAAAGCTGAGTATCGTAGCTATAATATTTTGGTGGTCAATTTGGTCTTTGTTTACCTTGTACAGAAATATTGTAAGAGGCTAGAAATGAAAATAGCGGGTGCTGGTTTCAATATCCTCCAAAAAGTATTTGAAATTATTCTGCTATCCATAGCAATCATACTATTCATAAATCACTGGTTTATTTAATGATAACTATCTACACAGACGGATCTGCAAAAGGAAACCCTGGAAGGGGCGGGTATGGTACCATACTTGATTTTAAAGGAAAAGAAAAGGAACTGTCAGAAGGTTACCGTATGACTACTAATAATAGAATGGAACTGCTTGCAGTCATCAAAGGCTTAGAGGCAATCAAGCAAGAGGGGTGGCAGGTTAAAGTTGTATCTGACTCGAAGTATGTGGTGGATTCTGTAGAAAAGGGGTGGTTGATGTCCTGGGTAAAAAAAGGCTTCAAGGGCAAAAAGAACGAGGACTTATGGAGGAGGTTTTTGAAGGTCTATCCGAAGCACCAAGTTAAATTTCAGTGGATCAAAGGACATGCTGGCCATGAGCAAAACGAGCGCTGTGATCAGCTCGCTGTGAATGCTGCAGATGGTCAAGATTTGCTTATTGATGAAGTGTTTGAATCGCTGCGGTCATAGGACGTCGCTCTAACCCATACTTCCAATTCAAGCAATTCCGGATAGAACAAGGTCGGACGGCTATGAAAGTCAGTACTGAGGCATGTTTGATGGGAGCGTGGGTAGGCACAGTGATTAGAAATCCACTTTCTGTTTTAGACATAGGAACTGGAACAGGTCTTTTGTCTTTGATGCTGGCACAAAATTATCCTGACGCATCTATTGAGGGTGTTGAAATCGATAAAGATTCCTTTATTCAGACGGAGCAAAATTTTCAGCAATCGCCGTGGAAAAATCGCCTTAAAGTTTATCATGATACGGTGCAGAACCTTTTGGCAATCAGTACTAGGAAGTATGATCTTATCATATCTAACCCTCCCTTCTACGAAGATTACACACCTGCACAAAGTGCTTCATTTAATCAAGCAGCCCATTCCACTAGCCTTTCTCAGTCAGAGCTATCGTATGCCGTAGATCAATTATTAAGTAAATCAGGAGCTCACGTCGTAATCTACCCACCTTATCAAGCGGATAAATATATTCAGATAGCTTCGAAAGCTAATCTTTTTCCAAAACAGGTGCTATCTATCTATAACCGAAAAGACGTGGCTGTTTTTCGCAAAATAATTGTCTTTGATAGATATGGAACGGACCTGTCAGAGCAATCATTATACATCCGAGATCAAGAAGACCAGTATACCAAAGCCTTCGTGGACTTACTTCGGGCCTATTATCTGTATTTAGATAATTGATTAAGACTCCATTTCCCGTTCCATGAATTCGAATCCTAACGATTCTAACTCATTCAAAACGGGCTCGTAGATAGTTTTGCTTGTTGGAATGTGTACGCCCGTCAAGTTCATCTGACCAGTAATGAGGAGCTTAGCCAAAATAGCTAGCGGAAGGCCTACCGTTTTGGACATGGCAGTTTGCGTCAAGTCATCACCTGTCGCCACCATATGGGCTTGGATCTGTTTGGGTCGTCCGTTTTCCAAGTAGTCAAACTTATGCCACATGACGATACGGTCTTTATCACCTTCTTGCAGCGTCCATTTCTTTTTGAGTATGTGTTCCAGTATCTGAGCAGGTGTGCCTTCTTGTAAACCTATCAGCTCTTCATCAAACAATCCAAGCCACTTTAACTTGAACATCTCATCCGATTCTAAACCAAGGCTGAGGTAATGTGCGAGTTTCAACTCTACGGAATCGTGTGGATTATAGGATAGAAATGAGTTGACAAACTGGCGATGAGACATCTTGGAAACATTCTCCATTTTGTAGTCATCATCAGTGGCACCCAGTTGGACAAAAATATCCCACGCTTTGCAGTAGCCTACTCTCCTAAGTGTCCCTCGAAACAATGTTTCAATGCCTTGAAGGTTATAGAGTTCAAGGTACTGTAAAGAGTCCCTATTGGCATAACCTTCGTAATAGCCATGTCCAGGTATATGTATGACTTCTGTCCTTTTGAATAGACGATGATAGGGGATATACTTGTATTTACCTTCCTGTATAAACTTCACTGCTCCCGTCCCCGCCATGACCACGTTGCGTGGGTTCCATGTGAATTTATACTGCCATGGATTTTCCTTTTCAGTGGCCTCATCTAGTAAACCGCCTGTAAAGGTTTCAAACGCAGTTAATGTATGGCCAGCAGACTTAATCCTATCAAGGACTTGCATAGCAGACATATGATCTATCCCAGGATCTAAGCCCATTTCCATGACGCAGCAAGCTCCCTTTTTGGAAAATTGTGGCGCCAGTGCTTGAATTTCCTTAGTTAAGTAAGAAGCAGTTATGAAGTGGATCCCCTCTGCCGCGCAAATCTTTGCAGCATGAAAGTGAAGGCTTGCAGGAAGCATACTAATGACTAACTGATGACCCTGGATGATTGAGATAGATTTCTCAGTATCTAATATGTCGAATTCGACGACTTTCAGTTCGGGGAATTTCTTTTTGGCTATGTCGGGGTCTTTCTCTCCGATGGTCAATTCTAGTGAAATCTCGTCTTTGTGTTCGATGAGATATTTGATCAGAGAACTAGAAGATCGACCTGCGCCGAGGATAAGTAATTTATTCATGACGCTGTAT
>JBLHTU010000115.1:0-12012 GCA_047627515.1 Cyclobacteriaceae bacterium
GAATCTGACCCTCACTCACGGATACTAACCACGTTTTTTGCGGTGGACTCATAGTACCACTTCCAGTCACCATATAAGAGACTGAACCGTTGGTAAAATTCTGTACTACACCAGACGCAGGAAATATAGAAGCTCCCGATGACAGTGTGAATGTTGGCGTCAAGGCATCCGTAAAACAAGACTGAGAGGTACATCCTCCTCCGTACCCTACAGTTATAGAAACTGTTCCACTTGCACTGTTAATATTGATTGATTCAACAGTCGATTCTGCAATAGTCACATCAGTGATTTCCGCTTGACCATAAGATTGAAAACCAACAAGTAAGGCAAATACTGCTGCAACCGATTGTTTGATATAAGTGTGAAATACTTTCATTTCTATAATGATTTAGGCTGACTGGAGATTAGAAAGAAAAAAGTGTGAATGATGCACCTAGTGCTTGGGACTGATCTGGAGTGAGAGGAGGGCTAGGTAGCTCATTATTGAACATCCCTAAGGGATCGAAATTCTCTCCGAAAATGAAAGAGTTAAAACCATCGCTTCGAACACTTCCTTCTTTGCCAAACCCATCCGGACTTGAACTTCCATACAAGTAAAAATCAACAGCAGCTGCTAACAGTACGACCTTAAAGACTTTGCTGAAAATGGACGACTTCCTTTTGATCTCAAAGTCAGGTATCGCTACTTCTTCGTTCAGGCTCTCAAACTCCATCATCATGGTGTAACCAGCACCTAAAGCTAATTTTGGCATCTTAAATTCAGCCGATCTATTATTAACAGTGGTGAAAACATTATCTTGAATCAGTTGATTGTCTTTGTAGATATCAAACTTCACCTGCTCTCCACCTAGGCCACCACTCCAAATGACATTAAAATCCTTTAATCGCTTCTGCTTGAAATAAGCAAATGGCTCGATTACATTGACAGGATTGTAGATCAAGTTCGCTCGGATCTTGAAATTCAAATCTCCTGTGATCGCCCCAAGACTTTCCAGCGGGTCCGCAATGACAATCAAATTTCCACCTTCTAGGATAATGTCTGATCCTAAGTCGCCAGTAATCCGGTCATCACTCAGAGGGGATGCGTAATTATCTAGCGAGCTATAAATTTCAACATTGAATTTCTGTCCCGTGCTCAAACCAGACATACTATAGGTGACATGCAAGTCATCTTCCACGATAGAAACTTCTACACCCGAGACAGATTGTGCGTAAGACTTTGGAATCGAAAAGAGGAGAAGTAGGGAAACTAATGATAGATAATAGGACAGCTTTCGCATGTGGCTTCTGGTTGGTTGAACCTCTAAAATAGGAAAGTCCTAAACAAACCACTAATATTCATGCGACCAAGTCACAGAAATTTTCTATCATTTGATATAATATACCGTAAAGTGGGTAGAAATAGCAAGATAATTCTATCGCACTTTTACAAGATTTCTTCCACAATTTCGGGAGGTCGACCAAGCGCCGCACGATTATTCTTAACCACAATCGGTCGCTCGATCAAGATGGGATGCTCAGCCATGGCGTGTAGCCAATCATCTTCTGTCATCTCTTTACCTTTGTAATTTTCCTTGTACACTGCTTCACTCTTTCGGATCAGCTGTTCGGCAGGAATCCCGAGCTTCGCTACGATTGACTTTAGTTTATCATAATCCGGACAAACTTTGAGATACTCGACAATCGTAACATTCTCACCTCTTTCGTGAAGAATTTTGAGTGTCTGCCGGCTTTTTCCGCAGCGGGGGTTGTGATAGATGGTCGTCATGAAATAGTCGTCTTGTTTAGATACTGTCAGCTAGATAATGTTGTCATGCTGTCTAGATAGGCAATGACCTTTCAGATCAACCTTTCTGATAGTTAAAATCTAAAAGTAGATCCAAAAGTTCAAAACAGATAAGAAATTATAACTCTTCTATCGTATGATTGTGATTGGTATAGATACAGATATCTGCCGCAATCGTCAACCCTTCCTTGACCATCTCTTGCGCCGACAAATGTGGCGCGTGCTTCTTGAGTGCCATGGCTGCAGCCTTCGCAAACATACTACCGCTACCAATCGAAGCGACATCTTCATCTGGCTCTAGTACATCGCCTGTCCCAGAGATGACCAGCATCTCATCTTTGTCCGCTACAATCATCATGGCTTCCAGCTGTCGGAGGTACTTATCCCTTCTCCAGTCTTTGGCTAGCTCAACTGCCGCTCTTTTTAGATTACCAGAATAGGTCGAGAGTTTCTCATCAAAGCGATCCAGCAATGTGAATGCATCCGCAGTAGAACCGGCAAAGCCAGTCACTATTTTACCGTCAGCTAACTTTCGAATCTTCCGTACATGGCTTTTCGCAATTGTATTGCCCATGGTCGCTTGCCCATCTGCCCCGATAGCTATATGACCATTGTGTTTGACTGCCAGTACCGTCGTTGCATGAATTGTTGTATTGCTCATATCGTATCAATAAAAAAGTCCCGTCATCAAATAACGGGACTTTAATTTAAGAGTTCAATTTCTTAGATTAATATTCTCACTGGATCTTCAAGAAGGTCTTTGAGTGTCTTCAAGAAGGCCGCTCCTACAGCCCCATCTACGGCTCTGTGATCACAACTTAGCGTCACTTTCATCACATTACCTGGTTTCATTTCTCCGTTCTTGACGACTACAGTTTCTTTGATACCGCCGATTGCAAGGATACAAGCATCTGGAGGATTGATGATCGCTGTAAACTCCTCAACACCAAACATGCCAAGATTAGAAATAGTAAACGTATTTCCAGAAAATTCATCAGGCTGCAACTGCTTGTTCTTCGCTTTTGCGCCAAGCTCCTTCACCTCAGCAGAGATATGAGCTAGAGACTTATTATCAGCAAACTTCACTACTGGCACGATCAAACCATCAGGTATAGCCACAGCCACACCGATATTGATGTGATGATGTTTAATCATTTTATCTCCCATCCATGAAACGTTGACATCAGGGTTTTGTCTGATAGAAGCCGCTACTGCTTTGATGATCATATCATTGAACGAAATCTTCACAGGCGAAATTTCATTCATGGACTTACGGGCTTCGATTGCCTTGTCCATAACAATCTCCATTGTTACATAGAAATGGGGCGCCGTGAACTTACTTTCAGACAATCTACGCGCAATTGCTTTTCTCATTTGAGAAACTGGCACATCCTCTGATTGCTCCTGACCGACCATTGCAGGTATCTGATACGTAGCTCCTTGAGCTGCTCCAGCTGGAGCAGCAGGTGCGACAGCAGCAGGTGTATAGTTCTCTACATCTTTTTTGATGATCCTTCCTTCCGTTCCTGAACCCGTTACTTGAGCGATATCAATGCCTTTGTCAGAAGCGAGCTTCTTCGCCAGAGGTGAGGCCTTGATTCTTCCGTTGGATGAAGACGCCACTGGCACTGCTTGCGGTGCAGCCGCTGGTATAGCGACTGGTGCAGGACTTGCTTGGGCAGCAGGCTCTTTTTTAGTTTCTGTTTTTTCAGCTGGCTTGTCGCCTTGTACTGCTTCCGCATCGAGTAACGCTTGATAGTCAGCGCCTTTTTCCCCTACCACAGCTAGAACGCCATCCACCTTGACAGCCTGACCCGCTTCTGCTCCTAGGTAAAGTAGTACTCCATCATCATAGGCCTCTAGCTCCATAGTGGCTTTATCTGTCTCCACTTCAGCAAGGATATCTCCTGCACTTACTTCATCGCCTACTTTTTTCAACCAAGAGCCAATGACACCTTCTTCCATCGTATCGCTCATCAAGGGCATTCTGATCACCTGAGCATTTATGCTTGAGGTATCTACAGCCACTTTGGCTTCACTTGAAGCACTTGCTTCTGATGCTGCGGGCGCAGCTTCGGCACCATTTCCTTCGTTGGCTATTTCAGTGAGCAGCCCAGCAATGTCTTCACCTTTCTCACCGATGATCGCAATCACACCATCTACAGGCACTGAGTCCTTTTCGGCCACTCCGATATGCAGCAAGAAGCCATCTTGATACGACTCTAGCTCCATCGTCGCTTTGTCCGTCTCCACTTCCGCTATTACATCCCCTGAGCTTACTTCATCGCCTTCTTTTTTGAGCCAAGAGGCAATTACTCCCTCTTCCATCGTATCACTCATTTTGGGCATTCTTACTACTTCGGCCATACTTAACTCTATCTATTGAAACACTTTTATGATCAAGATCAAAGGTCAAAGTTAATCCTAACCTGTTTTTTCTCCATAACCATGACAGATATTTTAAAAAGAACTACAACTTTAACTTCTTTTAGCCCCTCATGATCAACTTACACTTACCAACCTACAAAGCACCTAAAGTGCTTTTTAATGGTCATCTGCAAACAATTGTGCCGGCTTTGACGCGCAAAATAGTTGTCCCTTTTCAATATGCTCGGGAGCGAATAGTTACGCCGGATGATGATTTTCTGGATTTGGACTGGCTGGCTAGTGATCAGAAAAAACTTATAATCCTAAATCATGGATTAGAAGGGAATAGTTCCCGACCCTATATTTTCGGCATGGCAGTGCATCTTTTCCAGCAAGGCTATGATGTACTTGCATGGAATTATAGAGGTTGCTCCGGTGAGATGAATCGAGCGAAACGCATGTATCACTCTGGCGCAACAGATGATCTTGATTTTGTCATTCAGCACGCCAGCAAGAAGTACGATGCAATAAGTCTCGTAGGGTTTAGCCTTGGAGGCAACTTAACACTAAAGTATCTCGGTGAGCAAAAAGCTGCAACACCTATCAAATGTGCACTCACCTTTTCTGTTCCGCTTGATCTGCATGACGGAGTCAAATATTTAGATCAAGGTTTAAACCGCCTATATGCTAAGCGATTCCTAGGTACTCTTTTTGATAAAGTGAAACAAAAGCACACTCAATATCCTGATCTAATAGACCTAGACGCTATGAAACAGATCAAGTCCCTGTTTGATTTTGATGACACCTACACGTCAAAGCTGCACGGCTTTTCAGGAGCGGTAGATTATTACACGCAGTGCAGCTCGATCAACTTTATCGATACCATCGCCATACCAACGCTGATCGTCAATGCCAAAAATGACCCGATGATCGGGAGAATTGCCTTGCAGGAAGGTATTGCCGAAGGTTTATCTAAAGTACAATTTCACCTAGAGGCAGAAGGAGGTCATTGCGGTTTTAGTAGAGGCCAGAATCAACCTTATTGGTCAGAAGAAGTAGCGGTCCGTTTTTTAAATGAATTCATGTCCTAAGCTGTATTACTTTTGTAGTAGATGATCGACAGATACACACTTGCAGCAAATGCAGCATCCTTACAGTCAACTTTTAGGTGGTTAAAGGATATACCAGATAGCACAGCCAATTACAATGCAGCTCCTACTCAGCAACTGCAGGTGACCATTGCAGGGAATAAGGATCAAATTAAAAAACTTCAGTGGGGGTTCATGTCGAACCTGTCGAACAATAAGAAAATGAGTCCTCGGCTTTTCAATGCAGACCTGAATGCTGCATTAACCAAACCCATCACGCGCAAAAGTTTAATGTCAAAAAGATGTTTGATCTATGCTGACGGTTTTTTTGTTTGGAAATCTGTCGCCAAGAAAACTGTAACGCCGTACTACATCTATCCTTCCGATAACCAACCGTTTTGCATTGGCGGCTTCTGGGAAGAAAAAGATGAATTTGTAGAGAACTCGCAGGATGCATTTATGATGCTAACTGCGCCCTCGAAATCAGATGTCTACATTTACAATGAAGTAATGCCTTGGATTCTACCGTCGGACAAAGCAGAGGATTGGCTTAATCCCGATTTGGATCTTGAGCAGGTCCGAGAATGGCACAATGCGGAGGACACTCTAGGGTTCAACATACATGCCGTTTCGCCAGCGATCAACAATACAGAGCTAAATGATGCTCGTTTGATTGAGGCCAATAAACCAACTGACCAACATGGAAACTACACTTTGTTTGGTTAGTTATTATATTTAATCGTCTGAATATTAACTCTTTCAGCGTTAACCATTCAAGAGATTTTGTAGTTTTAGATACTTTTGAGCGTTGAATATAATCACCGAAAACAAATGATGCAGTTAAATATCAACAAAAAGACGTTTGCTCTAATCGCGATTTTAAATCTGATTTGCTTTAGTGGACAAGGTCAGAAGATTGAGAAAGTGTACAAGCGTGCCGAAAATTTCTTTTACAGCGAGTTACTCGAGGAAGCTCTTTTTGAATATGAAATCATAAAGACTGAGTATCCCGATTATAAGGATATAATGTACAAAGCCGAAATATGTTCTTTACTCACGGTCTACCGTGAAAAGCCAATAGACCAACTCGTAGCTTACGGTGATACTTTCGGTAAAGAAGATAAATTTTATCATTACTGGTTGGGCAGGGTGTATGTGCGTGAGTATATGTACGAGGAAGCACGTGTGTCTTTCCAATTATTTCTTGATGAAAAAGCACATAAAACAAATGCGATCGAAAAAGAAACCCGTGATTTTATTAAAGAGGCCGATAAACGCCTGGAATTTTTTTACTCGACGGATAATTATGAAATACATCAACTCGATGTTCCCATCAATTCAGAAGCAGCTGAGTTATCGCCTGCCTTTTTTCCCGCCACCAATGAACTATTATTTGCCAGTAGCAGAGGCAATGTCGGCGGCGTAGAAAAATTCAGTATTTACCACGCAGTGAAAGAAAAAGACAAGTGGACCGATGTCAGAGAAATAACTATTCTGGGAAGTTTCAGTAGAGACAACGCCAACATCGAAGTGGTCAATGAAGATGGAAAACTATTCATGTTTAGCCCCAAGAATGGAGGCGATATATACTTCAGTGAATCTAGGAATAACCAGTGGGTGAAACCAGTTGAGTTTGACAGCAAGGTCACAACCACCCACTTGCAGTCTCATTTCTATATCAATGAGCACGAGGACCGGATCATTTTTGCCACATCGGGCAAAAGCAAGAAAAAAACAGATCTTGACTTATATCAAACTTTTAGAGACCCAAGTTCTGGGAAATGGAGTAAGCCTGCACCCTTTAACCTTGTCATCAACTCAAGTTATGATGAGGATAGTCCTTTCTTAACCGCTGATGAAAAAACGCTCTACTTCTCATCTAATGGCCATGGGTCAGTAGGAGGATTTGATGTTTTTCGCTCAGATTTAGATACTGAGACGCTGACTTGGTCAGATCCCGTTAACCTTGGGTTCCCTATCAACTCACCGGACGACGAGGTGCATTTCAAAATGAACGAAGATGGCAAAGGGGGCTATTTCAGTTCCAACAGGTTACACACCAAAGGCGATTATGATATTTACTTCTTCTGGGAGGTTCAGAAAACAGTCATTGAAGGTAGAATACTAAATCTTTCAACGAATCAGGCGATTAGCAATGGAACGATTCGCTTCACACCTTCACAGTATACAGATGAACATTTTAGATCAGAGGTGACTGCCAAAGGCCAATACAACACAGAGATCATCGCTGATGAAGTGTATTTGGTTGAGATCATTCAAAATGGTAAAGTAGTGCACACGGATGAGTTTGAGATCCATGAAACAGGTGGCGTAAATACTACTTATATCAAAGACTTTAGATTTGTAGGCCCTGGGAGACCACAGCCAGGCGATATTGTCCTACCGACCAGAAATACAGTGGACAATAAGAAAACTGAAGAAAAAAAGATCACTCCAGTACCCTCAACACCCTCCGAGCCCTCAAAAAGATCGGTTCCTAGCAGTACTAAAAATACGGCCCAAACTGCGAAAACAGGCAGCATACAGGACTTAAACAAATCATACGCTACGGGTAGAAAAGCAATTTTACACAACATCTACTTTGCCTTTGGCACCTCTGGACTCGGTGGAGCTAACAATGAAGTGCTGCTAGAATTATTGAAAGTGCTGAAGGATAACCCACCAATGAAAATCGAAATTGGAGGGCATACAGATAATCTTGGTTCGCGAGAGACCAACTTGTGGATGTCAAAAAACAGAGCAGCAACTGTGAGAAAATGGCTTGTGCAACGAGGTATTGACCCTGCTCGCTTGATCGCAAAAGGTTATGGTGAATCCTACCCTCTTGCCTCTAATGATGACGAGGAAAATGGCCGTGAACTAAACAGAAGAATCGAAATATTTGTTGTTCAATAGCCGATGATCCTGATGAGCTGGTCTTAACGATCTTTTAGTATCTTGAGTGATATTAATTAGCCCCATAACACAAGACAACATGTATAATTCCCGAATTGCAGGCATTGGCCACTATGTCCCCGATAGAGTTGTTACTAACAAAGACCTTGAAGTCTTTATGGAAACCAGTAATGAATGGATCCAGGAAAGAACGGGTATCTCAGAAAGGCGCTGGATTGATCCAGCAAGTGATGATAAACCCAGTACAATGGGCACTAAGGCCGCGCGTATCGCTATTGCCAACGCTGGATTAACACCCGACGACATAGATTTCATCGTCTTCGCTACCCTAAGTCCCGACTACTATTTTCCCGGGCCTGGTGTCCAAGTGCAAGATCAGCTTGGCATCAAAGAAATAGGTGCCCTTGATGTGAGAAATCAGTGCTCAGGCTTTGTATATGGCCTTTCGGTCGCTGACCAATTCATAAAAACTGGCATGTACAAAAATGTGCTGGTGATCGGTTCAGAATACCACAGTGGCGGCTTAGAGAAAAGCACACGTGGTCGAGGCGTAACGGTCATCTTCGGTGATGGAGCTGGAGCAGTAGTACTGCAAAGAACAGAGGAACAGAGAGGCATATTAAGTACGCATTTGCATAGCGAAGGCAAGCATGCGAAAGAACTGGCATTAATCGGACCGGCAACAGGCAGATGGGTGGATAGCATCATGGAGGAGAATAACCCAGATGACACTAGCTATTATCCTTATATGAATGGAAACTTCGTTTTCAAACATGCTGTAACTCGATTTTCGGAAGTGATCATGGAGGCTTTACAAGCAAATAATTATCAAATCTCTGATATCGATATGCTCATTCCTCATCAAGCCAATCTTCGTATCAGCCAATTCATCCAAAAGAAAATGGGATTGACCGATGACAAGGTTTACAATAATATCATGCGATACGGTAATACTACGGCAGCATCCATTCCGATCGCCTTAAGTGAAGCCCATCAAGAGGGACGAATTAAGGAAGGGGATTTGGTGTGTATGGCTGCATTTGGAAGTGGCTTTACGTGGGCATCTGCTTTGATTAGGTGGTAAATATCTCTGATGACGAATTCCTGATTTTGCAGGACACTGATTTTTTGCTTCAAAAGCAAAAAATCAGCAAATCGATCGTCTCTACCCTATCTGAAACCGAACAAGCACTCAAATCTTCTTTAGATAATCACAGTTTTGATTTCCCTTTGGGGACAAAAGTCCAAGGCGGAAAAATCAGTAAAGGCGAAAACTACAGAGAGCTACCCTTCTTCATTCTTGATTACCCGAGGCTATTTACACGACAAAGTATTTTTGCCTTTCGAGTCATGGTCTGGTGGGGACATGAAATAAGTCTGACAATCCACCTCAGCGGAACAGCGCTAGATACTTATCAGGATTTACTCAAACAAAATATATCCTTGCTCACAGCTCCACATTATCTCTGCGTGGGTAATTCCCCATGGGAATATCATTTCGAAACAGACAACTACCAGCCTATCACGCAACTAGACTCTGACGCACGCAACAAAGCCCTATCAAAGGGCTTTGTAAAAATCTCTCGGAAGTATGAATTGTCATATATCAATCAACTTCCCTCTCTTGCGCCGGACATTTTCAGTAACTATCTCCGCTTATTGAGTTGAGCTTTTAGAAGGTCAAGTGTTCAAAGATTCCTGTGAAAATCTCCGACGCACCTAAATAGATTCCTACACCATATGTCACGTGGCGCACTGATAGATGCTTGATGGCAAAAGGTAAACCGGTGATGTTCAGAATACTAAAAGCAGTTGCAATAGCCAAACCAGAGATAAGGGCTACTGCATAGGTAGGGGATAATAACAGTGCTAGGACACCCACACCCATCAGGACAATGCCTACTGCAATAATGTTGGATAACATAAAGCGTTCGACTATTCGGCTAATACCAAAAGCGAGGAACGCAGAAAAACCTAGAAGGGCAAATGCAACAAACTGAGCTGTATCTTCTGATATGGCAAAATTTCCTGCAAGAAAATCTGGCACCAACTCAGTCAAAACAGCTTTCCCCACTCCTAAACATAGTCCAATCACCAAAATGGATAAATAAGCGATCGCCTTGACGTTAGATGAACTTTCAGTTTGACTCATCTCACTTTTTCGCTCTATTACTTCATTAGAAGATACTTTATGAAATAAGAAACCCGTTCCTGCAATCAATATACCGCCTACGACGAAGGTCATCGTATCTCCAAAGAATCGTACCAAATCAATAACGAGTGGTTCTAAAGCATAGATTAATTCAGTCGTCAGTACTAACACGCCCATGACCATCGGCAGTTTATGCGCTGGAGCAAAAGCCTCAATCATAGAGTTGGCAGGGCTAATGAATAGGTTCATAGCAATCAACCATATCACAAGCATGAAAGGCAACAATCCACGGACTGCACTTAGTGGTCCTGCTCCTAGTATGGTAGCGACCACCATAAAAATCATGGCTGTTGCGCCAATACCTACTGTGAAAATCGTGAAATAACGTCCATTTTTCTTTAAGATTACATCTGCTAGCAAACCGGCCAAAGGCGGTATAATAACTAGTACGATGGCTTTGGTAGTAACCAAGAAACTAGCCAAATTCTGAAAGTTATACTGTTCAATCAAGACGGGCTGATACTCATGGTAAGCAATCCAACTGATTACTACTGCAGCGTTCAGTGCTGCCAGACTAAATATCTCAGGCCATTTTAACTTATTTTCCTTCTGCTCCATTTTAATAACTTCTAAATTGTTTGCTCAACTTACGAAGCTCATCGTAGTTTTGGATTTGATTAATTCAAAATAATCTGAAAATAATTAAAAATATATCGGAGCAATACCTGGTCGAGCAGCTCAAAGCAAAGGAAGAAAGTGCCTTGTCGTATCTATATGATCATTATAGCGGCATGCTGTATGGGGTTATCAGCCGCATTGTGTCGGATGAAAATATCGGAAAGGAAGTACTGCAAGATTGCTTTTTGAAAATATGGGACCGCATATCTACCTATGATGCCAATAAAGCAAGATTAGCGACCTGGATGATTAACATCGCTCGTAACTCAGCAATTGATAAAACACGTTCTAAGGAGTATTCTCAATTAAAGAAAACCGATTCAGATGTAAACTTCGTATATGAAAATACGATTCAAAGAAGTGTACAGACTAAGGAAGAAGAAATTGGCGTTTCACAGTGGCTTGATCTGCTAGATGAAGACCATCGACTGATCTTCGAGCTTTTCTATTTCAAAGGCTTTACGCAATCTGAAATTACAAAAAACTACCATGTTCCGTTAGGCACAGTCAAAACGCGTTTGAGAAATGGACTTATGAAACTACGAAAGCACTTGAACATATCATGAAAGATCTAAAATACATAGATAGTGGTATCCTCGAGGCCTATGTATTGAACGTACTAAGCGCAGATGAAGCGCAAGAGGTGGAGACACGTATGGCTGGAGATCCAGCAATCAGGATAGAAGTTGATAAAATCGAACAAACATTGATCGAACTGGCAGAGGGTTATACGGTGATTCCTCCCCCAACTGTCAAAGAAAGCCTACTGTCTCAGGTTGAGGCCAATTCAATTAAGAAAAAACCAGTAGCTCAATTCCCTGTTCTCTTTTGGCAATACGCTGTGGCTGCGAGTGTATTGCTGATGATGTCTTTCATGTGGTTATGGATTCAAAGTGACAATACTCTCGCATTGGCCCAGCAGCAACTTGAAGCTGTTGCGCTAGAGCAGACGAGAGTAGCTGACTTGTATAATACCACTACTCATTTAGTAGAAGAACAAGAAACCCTGATTGCCGCATTGGCAG
>JBLHTU010000116.1:0-11969 GCA_047627515.1 Cyclobacteriaceae bacterium
ATTTTTTCCGCGTATACGATGGGATGCCCGTCAGTTTCAAAAATTTCTACCGTATCTGCTCCTGCCTCAGAAAACTTCTCTTTTATGAATTCCGCTGCGTTTCTGACATCCGCTTTAAATGCTGGGTCTGCACTAACAGATGGAATCCTCAAAAGGTCCATCAATTCAGCTAGAAAACGGTCTTTATGCTCATTTTGATAGGATATTGCCGACATAGTCTTGGTTTATTTGAATGATGACAAACTTAGAAAAGGCTACAATGAAATTGACAACAAAGTTCATTTATCTCTAAAAACCAAAGCCGTCATCTTCCTCATCCTCCTCGATGGTATCGAAGTTTTCATCATTGAGCGTCCCTTCATTTGGATATACAAGATTGTATGGGTCATCCACCCCGAAATATACCTTTCGGAATTCATTCAAAAACTTAAGTGTCTCATTTTCATCTCCGAAAATCAATACTAATTCGCCTGGTTTTGAGTTTCCATAGTTGGATTTTGCTTTTATCTGATTATTAAAAGCCGTGTTAGAAGAATACACCAAAAGGCTATTTTGCTGATAGTTGAAATAATACCAGGAACCTGGAGCCGCTTCGATAAAAAGATTGACTACTTCACCTCCGGTGTCATCTCTACCAAATTCAATAAAGCCGTCTAGTTTAGCGTTAATGTCATTATCCAATAGGTTTGACACGCCTAATTTAGTCGTATTATGCCAGGCGTTCCTCTCATCATTCCAAACCATTTTGACACCCGAAATGACTACGTCTCTTTCTAAGTCAGGAGAAATTTCATTGAGCGGTATATAATCCTTAAAGCTGTTCTTCTCATATTTCTTTGTCGCCAGGTCTCCAGCAACATTAGCAATCTTGAGCATTGCCTCTAGAGACAAATCATTGGCCGGTGCACTGCCTAGCCGCTCCACGATATCAATCATATCCTCAGCCATCGGATCAATGGTCGTTTTATCAAGGCCCAGATCAAACGTGATCAAGGCGTCCATCTCATAGACGTTCGTCGATCTTTCTCCATAACCTAGCACTGCCGCTTGGAGCTTTATTAGATTGTTTTCTTGACTAATGAAATTCGCGTTTCCCTCAAAAACGACAGTCTGCGATGTGTCTGAGTAAATAAAGGTGCTCCCCTCATAACTAATCCCTCCCCCTTTACCGGGCTCTTCAACCTTAAAATTTCTGGTTTCTGCGTTATAACTAAGAATGCCTTTTGCAAGAAAAAAATCTTCATCTGCTGGCGTAAACCTCTTCTCCAAAATAGTATGGTACAACTTTCCTGATGTTCCGTAATGCAAACCTGCTACGATTGCTTCTCCGTCCTCAAAGGTGGAATTAGCAATGTTGACCGTTACAGATGTGGAGTCCTCCACTCTATCGTAACTTATCCAGTTATCATGATTAGGTAGCGACTCAAACTCAGGCTTCACAAACCCTGATAACTCTAATGCTTGCTTGTATGCTCTCAGGGTGACAACTCCTTTGTACAAGAAGCCCGGAGCAATCTCCATCTGGCTGGATTTAGAAACCAGCCCTGTAGCAACAGTAGTAGAGTCTATGCTGCCGTCTGGCTGAAAAAGTTCTTCGAGATAGAAACTCGACATTTTGATTTCGAACGTGTCTTCTAACACAGGCAATAAATAAACCGCCGTCCCACTGTAACTATTCCTAGAGTAAATGTCAATCACACCTTGATTTAGATAATGCGTTGCATTCGGATAGGAGAGAACGATCTCTGCGTTACTAAAAGTCTCCAGGTTAGAATTGGCAAGTATGGTCGTTTGGTTTCCCTCTGGGATGATTTGGGCATCAGCAGACAGAATGTATGGAATCCCTCGTACATTCAATTCATACTTTCGAATGTCGTATATCGCTGTATCTCCATTGAAAGCAAGCGAATCCAAATCTACTCTTGTCGAATAGAAGTAGGTATCCTCCAATGCTACATCTGGCGGTCTTGACATAACAATCAATGAATCATCCAAAAACCATTTTGCATTGGTTATCGATGTATTGATCTGAGCATAAGGGAAAGAGAGGGCAGCTACGCCTATCTGCTCAGGCGTAATGTCTGCTGTATTGTTGGTTAGATCAAAACGTAAGCTGATGTCATCTCCCGCCATTGCTGGCTTATTAGGGTCATCTGACAATACCGTGAAATTAGCATGCGTTGCTGAATAGGCGAATTCACGAAAAGACAGATTCTGTGATTTGGCGATGGAGCCTCTTGTCAACAAGGAACCATAGCCATATACTCCATTTTGTGTAATGTTAGCCGCTCCCGTTAGTTTGGCGGTTCCATTGTAAAAGCTGAATGGATCTTCCGTTGTTCGAAGAAACATGCTGTCTTTCTTGGGTAGCCAATACATCTCAAATGCCCCCAACTCTGCCTGAGGAAAGCTTGCTTTGTTTACTTGCCCTGGCTCGATGATACCGTAATAACCATCCGCCGTCACTGAGTCTGGATAATAGATGAAATCTTCGCTAAATAAGGACGCATTCAAAAAGTCAATTTTTCCCTTTCCTCGCATTCCCTCCGAACTAAGATTGATGGTTTCATAGGTCTTAGCAGGCGTCCCATACAGTTGATATCCTTCTTCGGGAATTTCATGAATAAACCCAAGTGAATTATCTGGCATGAGACGAAGCGTATCCTCAAACATTGGGAATATCCCTCCTGAATTGAATACTCCAGGAAATTGTAGTGATGAGCCATCTTCACTGTTTATATCGTCGACTTCCAAGGGAGGAACGATAAACTTCACTGATTTATCATATGCTCCATTTAACACCTCTTCTCCGTCAAAATAAACAATTGCCTCCGACTCTGAGACGAAATAAGGATAGGTATCATTCTCCTCCTTGTTTGACTTGTTTCCAGGCAGATTTAAATAGAGGCTACCCGATGTTTCAGTCAAGTGATTCTGAAGTGATTTCTTTTCTCCCAACTCCGTCGCCATTGAGTCAGGTACGGTGATTTGCAAACGGATAGAATCAATATTGGCCATGTTGATTAAGAACGCATCGTAATCAAACTCGAAATCTTTGCCCTTGTAGTCAAACCCTCCCGTTTCTATCTCACCATCAAATGTTATGTTTCGATTTTCCCCAATACTTAATTTTCCCCCCTCCGGTTTTACACTGATCTTAAAATCCGTTGTCATATAAAACCGATCAACTCCTCTAACTTTCAAATCCAGACTATCTAAGTGCATGGATGCGTTGGGAATCCCCTCTAGCTTTGACGGAACGAACAAGTTGTCAAAATCCCTCTTCCGAGCAGAGGCAGCATAAAAGAGATAGGCTTTATCAAGCACCGAGACGTGGCCAGACTTTTCGTTGAAAACAATAAAATTGTATTGTTCTAGCATCACCATTGCTCCATATACTAAGCGCTCATTCAGCTTATACTCGAGTACTAAATCAGCATAGTTAAAATCTGTTACACCGTATTTTTGGGCAAAATATACAGCGATTGATATTGGGTGAAAGCCAAATCCTCCTGACATTCTTTTGTATTTAATGTCATTGTAATAATCATCAGAGGAAAACGTGACCGGCAGTAATGCCTTTGCGCTCGCAATGTCAAAATCTATACTGTCCTTATCTATTTGCCATTTGAAAACCTCGGCATTGATCTGCATTCTGTGATAGGTGCTATGAAAAGAAGTTACATCGTACTTTTTGTTTGTGGTCACCACCAACCTCTGCTCAAAGGGATAATAATACAACTTCACACCTGGATGATAGATCGAATCGTTGCCATGAAAAAAAGTAAATGTCCCGTTTTCAGTCGTTATCAATGAATCCCCTAGCGTAAAGTATCGACTACGAATCACCGCCTTTCTGCCCGCCTCATCCATGACACTCAACACGTTGATTCCTTTACTCACGCTGTTGCCAAAAACCTTATTCCCTCTCAACTCCAGACCTCCCTCATAACTAGCTTGGCCTTGCGCCAAGTCAAACTGCAAATCAGGATAGTACGAGGTAAAGATCGGGTGATTGCTGAGTTGGTTTTTGTACCTGGTTTCACTCTGATACCTCAAGAGACCTTTTACAGGGTCAGTAGTGTAAGGTGCCAGCGACAGCTCTGCATTTGGGGACCAAAAACTGGACCGATCTGACTTAAAAAAGAATTCTCCCAATGAAACGATTGCTTCTTTTGTCCGAGAATTCTCCTGCGGCCAGATCAACGTTCCCTTTTTTCCGACAAAGACTTTGTCTTTCATCAATTGGGCTCCTGACACGTTCTCGATCTGCAAAGAATCATACGGAGTGACTAAGAAAAGTCTAGTAGCATCAAGGGAAATAATAGGACCTGTTTTTTCTGGTATAGGATACTGACCCTGCATAATCGCTACAAAATCCTCTACATAGGCAACGGATCCGATTGATGAGACCGCAAGTGGATCATCAGGAGCGGTTGTGGGGGCGGCGGGGGGAGCAAAAGGATCAATTGCCGAATTGTCGAATGGATCCTGCGCAAAAGGATCGCTGCCAAAACCACTTGATGTCTGAGCAAAAGGATCACTTGCAAAAGGGTCTTCGGCAGGGGCCGTTTGTTGACCACCAAAGCCTGTGTTAGAGAACGGGTCCGTTGCGAATGGATCTGCAAAAGGGTCACTTTCAACCGGCGCCGCCGCCGCTGGCTGCATACTGGCCAACTCCTGTGCTAGAATCTCTTCATCCGACATCCCGTGTGGGACTACCTCAACTTCTTCCGCTTCTGGTTTGAATACCGGCCCCAACAATTGAAAGTTGAAATCCCCCCCTTCTGAAAGCACAAATTTGTTTTTTGTCCTGTGTAAATACCCGCGAGCGAAGAACGTATTCATCTCAAACAAAAAGTTGGCGTATTCTGACCGACTTAATGTATGCAAGGCATCGACATTTATTGTGAGGATCTTACTTAACTGATCTGCCTGAACTCCTTTTTCAGCGACCGCCAATGAGACATACGCATAGAAATGCTTGAGGTGGGGGTAGGTGGGATACCCCTTTCTTCTCATCTCTTGAGTAAGATACATAATCGTGTCCCTGTGGGACGACGTCAACTTCTGATTCCAGCTCTGCTCAAAATCGTAGGCAATTTTCCGGTACGCGTCGCTGTCAGTTGATTTTAGTACTTGAACTACCTGACCTGCGAAAGTCGCTGGATCCTCCGAAAAGTCCTGCGCAACTAGGTTTAAACCAAAAACTAAAAGTATGGCTATCAGATGAAGTTTAAAACAGTCCCCGATTCGGATCATCACTTAAAATTACGGAAAGTATACTCGTTTATTCTTCTGCTTTAACGAAAACAAGAACGCACCATGCATCTTTTACAGAAGTTTTTTGATGCTGCATCCCTAGTTCCTCAGCTTTGACGATTAGTTCGGCCGTATCTGATTCGTAGAAGCCACTGAGCAGTAGACTTCCACCCTCAACCAAGTTCCTGACATAATATTGTAGCTCTTGCAGGAGGATATTCTTATTGATGTTCGCCAAAATAATATCCGCCTCAAAAGGCAAATTGGCTTGATGGACAGGCCCCAGAAACAGCTCTGCTTGGCTGCCATTAAGTGACAAGTTTTCCCTGGCGTTTTCAATACACCAGTCGTCTACATCATTGGCCCAGATAGAAGTTGCACCCAATTTTTCGGCCATAATTGCCAAAATACCGGTTCCTGTCCCAAAATCATATACTTTTTTCCCGTCATGGTCAATGTTCATTTGCTCTGTAAGCATAAGAGAGGTCGTTGCATGGTGACCCGTCCCGAATGACATCTTTGGGTTAATGACTATTTCATGTGTAAACCCCGATTCGGATACATGGAATATCGCTCGGACCAGCACATCGGTGCCTACTCTTACCGGATCATAGTTTTTCTCCCACTCTTCATTCCAGTTCAGTTTCTCAACAGTCGAAATTTTCTGAGTGAACACTAGGGTATTTTGATACTTTTCAAAGATCTCCTGCAATTCCTGCTGCTGAAAAGCCTCGGTTGGTATCGCTGTGAGAAAACCGGTTTCAAGCTCTTCAAATATATCAAACCCAATCATAGAAAGCTCGGCAATAAGTATTTCTGCTATATAACTCTCACATGCTACTTCTACTTGCTTAAAACTCATCTGTTACAGCCTGCAAAGGATTCAAATCGTGATAAATAGATACTAAAATGCGCTTCGCGTTTGCGGTCAGTAAAGAATACTTTCCTTCGAGCATTGACAGCGTCCGACTCGAAATACCACATCCCTGGTTTATCTGCATAAAGACGGTTTTTTTGCTCGTAGACAATGATGTCTGCAAACGTCTCCGCCCCTTCGAGGTAGACAACAAGATCGGCCTCTAATATATCCTCAACCTCATAAAACGACCCATATATCTCGCAATAGTCTTGAAGTGGTTGAGACCAAATCATAAGTGCAAGAAGAGTCAAAAGGCTCATCTGAAAGACTTAGCGATGTCTACAAAATCACGTGCCTGAAGGCTCGCTCCGCCAATCAGACCTCCGTCTACATCTTCACATTCGAAAAGGGCTTTGGCATTCCCTGGCTTAACAGACCCGCCGTACAGAATGGCTATTTGTGCAGCAATTTCATTACCATATTTTTCAGCAATTACATTTCTAATAAAGGCATGCATCTCCTGAGCCTGATCATCTGAAGCGGTCACTCCAGTCCCAATCGCCCAGACAGGTTCGTAAGCAATCACAACCTTTAAAAAAGCTTTAGCATCAAGATGGAAAAGACTTTCTTTGATCTGAGTCTCAACTAGGTCCATATGCTGACCCGCCTCTCTGGTTTCTAACTTCTCTCCGCAACAAAAGATAGGGAATAGGCCTCCTGCAAGTACTGCATCTGTCTTTTGTGCAAGCAAACCATGAGACTCCGCAAAATACTCTCTTCTTTCACTGTGTCCAAGAACCACATATTGGACACCAACAGATGAAAGCATTTCAATTGAAATCTCCCCAGTAAAAGCCCCTGAACCAGATTGATGACAGTTTTGTGCACCTAAAAAGACATTTTTTGAAGAGCCTATTAGACTTTTAATACTCGCCAAATGGGTAAAAGGTGGGATCAAAATCATCTTTACTCCTGCTTTGACTTCGTCTGCAGACATGTTGACCACCTCTGAGGCAAGTTCTTTACCTGCATCAAGCGTTGTATTCATTTTCCAGTTTCCGGCTGCTATTTGCTGTCTCATGTTATTAGTTTCTCTTTTAAATATTTCGCTGTGTGATTTGACTCGGCCAATTTAATCATATCCTCAGGAATACCCACATAGCAGACTTCTCCACCTGCATCCCCCCCTTCAGGGCCTAGGTCAATAATCCAATCTGCATTCTTGATGATATCCATATTATGCTCGATAATAATAACCGTATTATCCTCGTCTATCAATGCATTGATAGAATCTAGTAGCTTCTTGATATCATGAAAATGTAGTCCTGTCGTCGGTTCATCGAATATGAACAACGTATGATCTTTTTTAGAGACTCCGCTGCCTTTTCCAAGAAAACTAGCAAGCTTCACTCGCTGTGCTTCACCTCCACTTAGCGAGTTAGAAGACTGACCAAGTTGCACGTAACCAAGACCCACATCAAACAAGGGCTTGATTTTACTTTCGATTGCTTTCTGTCCTTTGAAAAATTCCAGCGCTTCCTCCACCGTCAAACCAAGGATCTCTGAGATATTCTTACCCTGATAGTTAACTTCCAATATTTCTCTTTTAAAACGCTTGCCATGACAGCTCTCGCACTGAAGGTGCAGGTCTGCCATAAATTGCATTTCAATCTTCACAGAACCCTCACCTTCGCAAACTTCGCATCGACCGCCGTCGACGTTAAATGAAAAGTGCGCAGGTTTGAAGCTATATTTCTTGGAAGCAGGCAGTTCTGCAAAAAGCTGTCTGATATTGTCATATGCTTTCACGTAGGTGACAGGATTAGATCTTGAACTTTTTCCTATAGGATTTTGATCTACGAATTCTATGTGATTGATCTTCTTGTAGTCCCCACCCAACCCATCAAAAATACCCGTTGTATCTGAGGACAAACCCATCACTTTACTAAGTGAAGGATAAAGAATTTTTTTAACCAAAGTACTTTTTCCAGATCCACTGACTCCTGTAACCACCGTCAATACCCCTAGCGGAAAAGCAACATTTATATTTTTCAAATTGTGCTCCCTTGCTTTTTCAATCACAAATTGTTGATTCCATTTCCTTCTTCTTTCTGGCAAGGGAATGTTTTCTGTCCCATTTAGATACTGAATAGTGTAGGAGTTTTTCCCTTTCGTCCCTATGTCCTGAAGCGTCCCTTGGAATACTAACTCTCCTCCATGTGTTCCTGCTGCCGGCCCAATATCGATGATTTGATCAGCGGCCTCCATAACCTTTTCCTCGTGCTCCACCACAATGACAGTATTACCTAAATCCCTTAGCGTAAGCAGTACATCGACCAACCGGTCAGTATCTCTTGGGTGCAGACCAATACTTGGCTCATCCAGAATGTACATCGACCCAACTAGCGCACTACCTAACGACGTTGCTAGCTTAATTCGCTGAAACTCGCCGCCTGACAGTGTACTGGTTAACCTATTCAGCGTCAGGTAGCCTAATCCAACCTTGTCTAGGTAAAGCAACCTGCTCTGTATCTCTTCGAAGATTCGTTTTGCGATCTTTTGTTCCTGCTCAGAAAGCTTGATGTTAGCAAACCTTTCCTTGAGCTGATCGATAGGTGTCAAAACAGTTTCTGAAATAGTCATTCCATCCACTTTGACATAATTTGCATCTTTTCTTAATCGGGTCCCTTTACACTCAGGGCAAGTCGTTTTCCCTCGGTAACGAGACAGCATCACTCGGTACTGAATCTTATGAAGCTGGGACTCAAGGTGATTAAAAAAGACGTTGAGTCCATCAAAGTACTCGTTGCCTTCCCAGAGCAGTTTATATTCTTCTTCTGAAAGCTCATTGACAGGCCGATGGATCGGAAAATTGAACCTGATTCCGTTTTTCAAAAGTGGCTGCACCCATCTTTGCATCATTTCGCTCCTCCAAGGAACAATTGCTCCCTCAAACACAGAAAGCGTTGCATCCGCAATCACAAGGTCTGGATCGATCCCTAAGATTCTTCCAAAGCCTTCACACTTCCGGCAAGCCCCGTATGGGTTATTAAAGGTGAAAAAATTGGCAGTAGGTTCTTCAAATAATATTCCGTCCAATTCAAAACGATCCGAATAGGTCTCCGTCAATCCGTCTGTCCATGTAACGGAGCAAGATCCATGACCTTCAAAAAACGCGGTTTGCACTGAATCCGCTAGGCGGAACTGCGTTTCTTCATCTCTCTTCACAGCCGCGCGATCTACGAGTATTTCTAGCTTCTTCCCATCGAACGTGGAAGAGTCAATCTCTTCAAGAAAAACCATCTCGCCCTCCACAAGCAGTCTTGTATAGCCTTTACTAAGCAGTATTTTGAATTCTTGTTCTAACGTGCGGTTATTCTCTGGTGTAAAAGGCGCACTGATTGTTAGTTTAAGCCCCTCTTTCTTCGAAAGAATGTTATCCACTACTCCCGTGACAGTATCCTTAGTCACCTGATTCCCTGATTTTGGAGAAATAGTTCTACCTACCCTTGCAAAGAGTAGTTTGATGTAATCGTAGATTTCCGTAGTTGTTCCAACCGTTGATCTTGGGTTCCTTGTGTTTACTTTTTGCTCAATGGCTATAGCTGGAGATATGCCTTTGATATAGTCTACTTCTGGTTTCTCCATTCGCCCCAAAAACTGCCTCGCGTACGAACTGAGGCTTTCAACGTATTTTCTTTGCCCTTCTGCAAACAATGTGTCAAAAGCTAAAGAAGACTTACCCGAACCTGAAAGACCTGTAATCACAACAAGCTTATTTCGAGGTATCGCTACGTCTAGATTCTTGAGGTTATTAACTCTGGCACCCTTGATAAGGATAAACTCTTTAGGGTCTAATTGATCGAACTGCATGTAAAAAGGGGATAAGTATCTAGAACAACCTTAGGGGTGCAAATAGTTTTAGTTGTCTACAAAAGTAGAATATGGCTGGTATGATTTTTGTTTTACTCAGATTATCTTTTCATATTTGAAGCTGTTCAATCTAAAAATTTAAACCCTACTGCATGATTTAGACCTCTACTTTACCAATTCCTTTTTTATAATGAAACATATCGAACTTAGTGATAGCCAATTGTTATCACAATACACGAAAGGAAGCGAAGAGGCCTTTGCTGCACTATTAAATCGTCACCAAAATAGGGTTTTCTCTACCGTTTATCTGATTGTCAAAGACCAATATATTGCTGAGGATCTCGTTCAGGAGGTATTCATCAAGGCAATCAAAACTATCAAATCCGGTAAGTACAATGAAGAGGGCAAGTTTTTGCCTTGGGTACTTCGTATTGCACATAATTTGGCAATAGATCATTTCCGGAAAAATAAAAGGTACCCAATGATCGTTATGGAGGACGGAAACAATGTGTTTAATACACTTGCGTTTTCTGAAGACAGTGTTGAAGAAGCTCAAATTAAAGAGGATACTCATAATCAACTGAGACAGTTGATCAAGGAGCTACCAGATAATCAACGTGAAGTACTTGTCATGCGACATTATATGCAGATGAGTTTTCAAGATATTGCCGATGCTACAGATGTAAGTATCAATACGGCTCTGGGTAGAATGAGAT
This sequence comes from Cyclobacteriaceae bacterium, assembly GCA_047627515.1. Taxonomy (GTDB): domain Bacteria; phylum Bacteroidota; class Bacteroidia; order Cytophagales; family Cyclobacteriaceae; genus JAYPLE01. The sequence goes on from JBLHTU010000116.1 coordinate 10,711, forward strand.
ATGCACTCATTAATCTGCGCAAGAAAATGACGCAAACCCAAGTTGCCTATGACCAAAATTTTTACCGAAAATGATGTGATCCGTCTCATTTATGGAGAATTGGATCACCAAAAATCCACAAATATTCAATTGGCTGCGGCCGAAAGCGATGAGCTACAAGATAGTATCTCATCACTCCATCGGACAAAGTCAATGATTGATGCTTTTGAGTTGAAAATGCCAGCACGCCTTTCGGAAAAAATACTCAAGAGAGTAGCCGATATGCATAAAGCATCTGTTTAGGGATTTGAATTTCTGAGTATCCCCTTTTAAAAGGCCGGGTATTAATTTATCCGGCCTAATTTTATGTCATGAACAAAAAGGAAAGGTTCGCGGCTTTTGTTGATCACTTTGCAGACTCATCTCCGGAACCAGAAACCGAACTGAATTATCGAACGCCATTTGAGCTTTTGGTAGCTGTCGTGCTCAGCGCACAGTGCACAGACAAGCGTGTCAACATAGTGACTGGAAAGCTTTTCGAGATCTACCCTGACGCCGAAAGCATGTCAAAGTCAGACTTTGACACCTTATTCCCATTGATCCGAAGCATTTCTTACCCTAACAATAAGACGAAGCACTTATTGGGCCTGAGCAAAATGCTCGTAGAAGAGTACGATCATGAAATTCCAGCTACCATCGAGGAGCTTCAACGGTTGCCTGGCGTAGGTAGAAAAACCGCCAACGTCATTGTTTCAGTACTACATCACCAACCTGCAATGGCAGTAGACACACACGTATTCAGGGTTTCCAAAAGACTTGGCTTAGCGACACTGTCCGCCAAAACTCCTCTGGCCGTCGAAAAACAACTAGTTCGCCACCTTCCTGATGAGGTCATACATAAGGCTCATCATTGGCTCATATTGCACGGACGTTACATCTGCCTTGCCCGGAAGCCCAAATGTGCAGCCTGTGAAATAACAAGTTTCTGTAGGTACTACGAGAAGGCTGCTATATGAGAATCGCCTTTGTCCATCAATACTTCAAAACCCCAGATGAAGGAAGTGGAATTCGCTCCTGGTATCTTGCCCGAGCCTTCGTCAGTGCCGGGCATGAAGTATCCATTCTCTCTGCGCACAATGAAAAAAAGGGCAAGCACGAAGTTGACGGTCTAACGACACATTATCAGCAGATTCCATATGAAAACAAGATGGGTCCTTTTCGCAGGGTTCTTGCCTTTTTTCAATTCGTCCGTTTTGCAAACAAAAAGCTTGAAACCCTTC
>JBLHTU010000117.1:0-11926 GCA_047627515.1 Cyclobacteriaceae bacterium
TTTTGCATGGGCAGAATTGCAAACGCTTGTGCACAGACGAGCAGCAATTAGATAATACAGTAGTTCAATTTCTCTTTCTTCAAGCGGCAGCACTTCATGATATGCTTTGAGTAGTATGCAGGCCCATTCCAGTGGATTCTCTTTATCGTAACAAGCATAAGTTACGGCGATGGCTACTTCATTGATCAGAAAGGAATGGGCAATATCTCCGAAATCAATGATCCCAGATATTCTTCCATCTTGTACCAATACGTTCCACTCATTTGCATCATTGTGGATGATCTGTTTTCGTAATTCAGGAAAGCAAGGCCTTACAACTTCATCGAATTGCTGAAAAAAGTAGAGAACGACGTTCCTATCCTTAGCAATTGCTATATCATTGATATACTTTCTGTTTAGCTCGAAATATTGGAGATCCCACTCCCAGACTCTAGACTGGATGATGTAGTTTTTTATACCCTCTAGTTTGAGGTCTAATTGAGCTAGAAAGGTTCCAAGTGACTGAAACAGGACTTCTGTATGAGGCACATCGCCTAGAAATTGTCCATCCAGAAATGAAAGCATGCGGCAGATTTGCTGCTTTCCATTACTGGTTCTGGTCTTAACGTAAGAGCCATCAATTGTTGCGAGAGGTTCAGGGAATTTCCTACTAGCATGATCTTCCAATAGCAACAGGGTGTCACTTTCTGCTTGTACAAGTTCAAATAGTGATTCTGAGTAGTGATAGGTCTTGAATATGTATTGTGCTTCTGACGTTTTGACTAGATAGTTTGTGTTGTCATATCCGTTGAGTTTGTTACACTCAACAACAGAAAAGCCAAATTCTTGATTGATATACTTATTCATCTAATGTAGCGTCAAGCGATGGAAAGTCTTTCTGGATTTTTTAAAGACTACAATCTAGCAGTTTTGCGGATCAGTTTCAATTAGTATCCCTATGATCATACGGGTTGCTCTTAAAGCCTGATGTGTCGTATACGTCAGGCTTCATGAATCATCTGCTAGTAGTATCTTAGTAGGATATTATTTTACTAAAGAGCCAATTGACCTATGAAAAAACTACTCAACGCCTTACTCATCCTATTCTTTTGTGCTGCTTGTAGCACCGCAGACGAAACGCCTGATATTGACAAATTAGCATTTGAGGGAATTGATGCTTCCATTAAACCGGGTGACAATTTCTTTATGCACGTTAATAAAACCTGGTATGACAAAGCGCAAATCGCGGATGATCAGGTAGGGGTTGGATCGTACAGTTTTCTCAATATTCCGCAAAAAGTGTTGCTGGAAAATATTTTGGAAGAGGTATCGAGAAGTGACAATGAAGAAGGGAGTATCGAGCAACAAGTTGGAGACTTCTATGCCTCAGGTATGGATACGGAAGTGATCAATCAAAGAGGTTATGAGCCGATTGTACCCACACTGGACAGGATAGATGCGATCACTGATATTGCAGGGTTGATGAACTTTGTGATTGCGGAGATACAAATAGGTAATAACTCCCTGATTGGTTTGAGTGTATCACCAGACAATGAAAATAGCAGTATTAATATCCTTCACTTTGGTCAGACTGGATTAGGCTTACCAGATAGAGACTATTATTTCAAAATGGACTCCTCCACACTGGGCATCCAGGAAGCGTATAAGAAATACATCACCACCTTGTTTGACTTAACAGAAGCTGAGGGAGCTTCTGCACTTGCTGAGGTAGTCTATGGCATTGAAAAGCAATTAGCCGAGTCGCACAAAAATCGAATAGAAAGAAGAGATATAAAAGCTAATTACAACAAGCTAGCAATTTCTGATATTGATAAGAATCAATCTAGCATTGGATGGGCCACAATGCTTTCGGCCCTTGCTTTGGAAGCAGACTCTGCGGATATGCGTCAGCCTGCCTATTACGACCAGTTGAATGCGATGCTGACTGCTATTTCTATAGATGATTGGAAGACGTACCTGAAAGCAAGTACAATGACCAATTATGCCAGTTACTTAAGTAAACCTTTTGAAGATGCAGCTTTTGAATACACCAAAGTGGTATACGGACAGTCAAATCAAAATACTCGTGCTCAACTAATGGTACGGCAGGTAGATCGACAGCTGGGCTTTGCACTAGGGCAGCTATACGTAAAGAGGTACTTTAATGAGGAAGCCAAGGCGCGTGTACTTGATTTGGTGAATAACCTTCAAAAAGCTTTTGAAAGTAGAATGAACGAGCTTGACTGGATGAGTGACAGTACGAAGCAAAAAGCGAAAGAGAAACTGTACGCGATCACTAAAAAAATCGGCTATCCAGATGAGTGGAGGAAGTATGATGTCACAATGGACAGAGACATGTATTTTGAAAATATCGTGGCCTTAAAACAAGATGATTACCAGTATGATGTAAAGGGACTGAATCAGGCACCTGATAAGGAGATGTGGGGTACGACTCCCTCTACGGTTACAGCTTACTATCGAGCCTCTTTGAATGAGATTGTATTTCCTGCGGGCATTCTGCAGTTTCCCTATTTTGATGTCAATGCCGATGATGCCATGAACTACGGAGGGATCGGAATGGTGATTGGCCATGAACTGACACATGCTTTTGATGACCGGGGAAGTCAATTTGACAAAGACGGTAATGTTAAAAACTGGTGGACGAAAGGGGACCTTGAGAAATTCCAAGTGAAGACGCAACAGATGATTGATCGCTATAGCTCCTTTTCAGTACTCGATAGTGTGTATGTGAAAGGAGCGTTGACTGTAGGTGAGAATACGGCCGATAATGGCGGTATCTCTATCGCCTATGATGCATTCAAATTAACGAAACAAGGTCAAGACACGACACGAATTGGTGGGTATACCCCTGATGAGCGTTTTTTCTTATCAATCGCAAGAATTTGGAGAGTAAAGGTGCGTGACGAATATATGCGCACCTATGTGAATACGAACTCGCACTCACCCGCCATGTGGCGTGTAAACGGCCCATTGATGAATTTTACGCCGTTTTATGAAACGTTTGACCTTCAACCGGATGATGAAAACTATCAGCCGGTGGACGAACGCATCAATATTTGGTAAAGAAGTACATACGGTAAAAACGTACAATAGAGGGGACAGCTTGATTAAGTTGTCCTCTTTTTTTTAAGTACTGTCTCTGACTTTTGTAAAAGTCAATCTTACTTTTTGCCATAGCTGTGTATGAGTCCAGTTGAGAGAGGGTTCTAGGCAGCGGGTCCATGTGCAATCCATTGGCTGGTTCCATAAAATAGTGTTGCATGGAATGCAATCGCGAGCTAGCGAGGTGTACTTTTTTTATGGCACTGATTTCGTTTGTTTTATGTACTATGTTTGCGACTAAAACTAAGCAACAACTAAGAATGAAATTTCTTGAAAAAATACTTTTTGCATTATGCATCGTAGGCATCACTATTTCTTGCGGCGATGACGATACTTCACCAGCAGTTGAATATTCGGAGGTTCCTCCATACTATCCGATTGATTTTGAACCAAATGGATTTGGCGCAACTTGGACATGGACTGTTTTTGAGAACGGTAGTAATGATGCCGTAGAATTTGTTAACAATCCTAGTAAAAACGGAATCAACAAGTCATCAACGGTGGCCAAAATAACAGCTTTACAGAGGGGAGCTCCATATGTAGGTTGTGAAACAAAACACGGTACTGATATTGGAGGATTTACTTTTGATGAGACCAATAAGACGGTTAAAATCATGGTCTACAAATCAGTGATAAGCGATGTTGGTCTCAAGTTTGCGGAATTTGCACCTCCAGGGGTAGGAGCAGAAGCTCAAGCTGAAATAAAAGTTGCCAACACTAAAATTAACGAATGGGAAGAATTGACCTTCGACCTGTCTGGCAGCATTGGAAAAGGAGTCACCGGAATTGTGGATCAAATCATAATCTTTCCAGATTTTCAAACCAGAACCAGTGATAATGTTGTCTATTTTGACAACATAACATTTGGGAACTAAATCAAAAAACACGCCTATCAAGATTACTTGATAGGCGTGTTTTTTGATCTCAAAGTCGTTTCTTGTTCAATAGGTTAAACCCTTTTGGTGGGGGTGGGGAGATACGTTACTTACTCAAGATCTTGTCAGCAACTTTCTGAGCATCATGACAATATTTGTCATCACCTTGCAATGTCCATTTACCAGTTTTTTTAATGTAGAACTTTACTGTCTTCTCTACCACTTTTGAGTATCCACCATAAGTGGTTAACATGCTTTGCACCTCATCCACATAGTCATCCAAGTCTAGTTCGTTCATTTTCACCAGATCCCATTGCTTGTTGATACGTTTCGATTTCTCCTTGTAGATAGGGTCTATTGATTTGTAGGCCATTAAAAAAAGGGAAAGTGCCTTTGCTTCTGGCGTTGGTTTTTCTGTGTCTTTTTTCATGCTATTGTTTCTTAGTCAGAATAAGAAGATCGATGTAATTTAACATCGACCCTGATCTTATAATAAGGAGAACAATGAAAAGTATTCGAGACTTAGTCAATCAAGTTATTCCGTGTTACTCACCTCATCTGTCGATTTTCTTTGCAGGAGCTTTCATTGTGCTCCATTACAACTGTCAATGGCTGGTTATTTGATTGTAGTATAGAATATATAGGCGTTTAATCCCAGATAAAAGGTGGCCGGAAAAGAAATCCAAAGGCTATCTTTTAATCTTATTCTAACGATTAAACCAGAGAACATAAGTAATGCAAGACCAAGGGATGATAAAGTTAAAATTGGATTAAACTTGAGTCCTACTAATAATCCTGTAGCTCCCAAGAATTGTAACACTATTACAAAAAGACCAAATTTCTCCAAACCAAATCTTTTGAACTCACTTTTCATTTTGGATGAACTAAAATAATAGATGCAGTAAGCATAGAAAGAAAAACTTGACAATAGAACGCATATTGTAGTTATATCCATATCTGATCATTGTGTTGATACAAATGCTAGGAAAGCACTTAAAATCAAAAGGATAAGAGAGGGTAAATGTTTAATAAAAGGGTTCTTTGCTTTGAAATGGAAATATTGAGCACCAATCATAAATACACCCATAAGAACAGATGGGATAAGCACTAATGATGGATACCAAATACCCACAACAAGTAACGTAGCTAAGGAATTTTTACTTGCTCCCACAAAATTCCGGGTTAAATCACTTAATCCGAATAGTTTAAACTCTTCAATGACATTATGAAATCTAAAGATCCATACGTATGCAACAGAAATTGCTAAAATCACCTGTACTAATATCGTTAATTCTTCCATTTTTCTTTCGTTAGTTTATTTTTATGAATCTGGTTTTTCGCAGGTTGCCTTTTTGTTAAAAAGGGCTTGGCTCCCTTTAGTAGTCGTGTTGTTTTATATATTGGCGGTTAACGACTCTGTGTTAACTATTTCAGCCAATCTGATAGATCGAATTAAAGGTAACGAACTTCGACAAATCAATGGAAAATTGGTGAAAATGTCTGCATCAGGCACTCTCTTCCATTCTGCGCTCATCAGCGTGCAAATGAGCTGCTTCAGCTCAAAATGATAAAAACCATACAACCAAAAGCATAAGTTATCCATTTTGGTATTCTGCGGTTACACACAGGTATTTAGCTTCAAGAGCGTATTTCATGTCCTTTCAAATTACTAATTCCCCAGTTATTTAACTCATCTTCCGACCATAGGCCAGGAAAAAAGATTCGTTTTTGGTATTTTGGGTGCATATATTTTCTCCAATCACTCCCTCCTGTTGCTTCAATGTCACCATTGTTTAGGTATTTGGCGGCAGCATTTAAATGTGCCATTACCCACAAAACGTTTACGGTATGATCATAATGCCGCATGGCATTTAGCAATTTTACATCTTTCTGATCATCTTTCGGTAGTGACTTAAACTTAGTCCAAAGATTACTTGTGTTGTAGGTTTCCATAAACACGATAAAGTCATCCATGTACCGTTCTTCGAATAACTGAATAAGTATTGTTTTTTCGCCAGTTTTATGGTTTTTCCCTGCTGCTTGCCAGTAAAGATGATCAAAGGCATGAGTAAAAGGAGTGTTGCGGTCAATCGTATCTCGAAAACGGATGTCAATCAAATTGATTAGCTCAGTCGAGGCAAATTCAATTTTTCTGTATTGAGCACTTTGAAAACCACTTGCGGGGGTGAGCGTGTCTCTGAATTTCATGTATTGTTCGACTTCCATGCCATCACCCATAATCTCAAAAGAGGACGAAAGCATATCGAAGTAGCGACTAATGCGGTCTAATCGTTCTGCAAAGAAGCCCGTTTTTAATGCTGGATGTGTGGCTATCTGCTCAATTTCCCAAAGTATCATTTTAAATAGCAATTCATTGACTTGATGGTACAAGATGAACACCATTTCATCGGGCAAATTTGTGCGCTGCACCTGCAAACTCAATAGGGCATCTGGTTGAATGTAATCCCAATAGGTGATGGGCTTTGAATGTAGCAATCCATTGAGGTGAGTGTTTACATCTTGACCAATAGCATCGTATTTGGCCTTTAAATCTTCCCTTATTTTATCTTGTTTCATGTTTCCTCCAGATGAATATTGGTTAAAAAAGTATCAGATACATTATACTAATAATTCACTAGTCTGTGAACATAGTTGATTTACAGCTGTATTAATCTGTCGGTCTTGTTTCATTCTATTTTTCTTGTCAGAGCACCGGATAAATGAAGCTTCGGAATAAACGCGTTTCCCGAGTGAGGAGCTGATCGGGTGACCGTGGTTAATAAATCCATCGATTACTTTATGCACACATTTATAGGCAAGAACAGGCTATGAAAAAAAGGCCACCAGATAAGGGTGGCCTTTTATAAAGTTGTTACAATTTGAAGATCAGTTCGCCTGATAGTCCTTGATATAGCGCGCTGGATCGACGCGCTTGCCATCTTTCCACACTTCATAATGGAGATGAGGGCCTCTGGACTTGCCAGTATTGCCTACATAAGCAATGGTATCACCTCTGGTGACCGTCTGACCCATCTCGACGGCATATCCATCCAAGTGTGCAAACCTTGTCTCGTACTGATCGTTATGCTTGACCGTGATCCACTTTCCGTAGCCTTTCGGCTGATTTTCGATTTTCACAATGGTACCATTTGCTGGGGTGATCACAGGTGTCCTGAGTGTAGCGCGGATATCTAATCCTTTATGGTAATTCGGTTCATTGTTGTTCCACGGATCGGGTCGCTTACCGAAGCCTGACGTGATCTTGATCTCGTCTCCTTCAATCTTTACCGGCGAGATCGATGGGACCTCATCTGAGACTTCCTGCAGCATTCCTTGCAGCTTTTCGCCCATACCATTTATCAGTGCGACTGCAGGTAGCTCGATGTCATAGACTTTAGGCAGGGTTTTCCAGTTGAAGGAAAAAATACCCAGTAGTGAAATAACGACAGGCACCATCAGTATATACCGCCAGTTAGATGTTTGTTTGTTATTGTTAATCATGTGTAGTCTTCGTTTTGTGTTTGATAAACTGAAATAGCTTACCAAAGGCTGAGTGAGGATCTTTCGGGTCTCGTCCAATAGCGTCAGCTGGTAGGCATATTTGTCTACCGAGCGCTGCAGGACGGCCTGATCCGCCTCAAACTCATGCACTTCGATCAGCGATCTCTTGATGAAATAGATGAAAGGATTGAACCAAAGCAAAACGAGCATTACTTCCATGAACAAACGGTCCCAGCTGTGACCCAGTCGGGCATGTTGCTGCTCATGGATAAGCACATGTTCATGATTAGGACTTTGCCACGTCGACGCAGGGATATGGATATGTCCAAAAAATGAATAGGCTTGTCCTCCCTGTGTACTGTACACCTTGAAGGGTTTTTGTATCAATAGTTTTTTATCATTTGTTTTATTGAGCTGAAATAATTGCCAACAGGCACGCGCAAAAAGCAAAATTCCGATACCGACATAGACCCACGTAAGCAGCCGAAGTGGTGAAGCGGTCTCTGACACTTGTGCGACCCGAGTCATAGTGATCAACTCACCCATAGACGAGAGTACAGGTGCTTCACGCATATCCGCTACCCAATGTTGGGCGGTAGACCACGAAAACTGCAGGCCGGGTAAGATCACTGAGCTGGTCATGCCAAGTAGGAGTAGTACTCTATTGGCACGAAAGCTATTGGCCTTTCGGAAAAAAAGTACGTACACCCCCCAGATGATTCCTTGAATCACACTGGCTTTGATCAAATAGATAAGCCAATCATTCATGGTTTTTGTGCGTTTTGATCTGTGCTTCGATGAGTTGCTTCATATTTTCTAATTCGTCAAGGTCTAGCTCGTTTTCCTTTGTAAAAAACGAAGCAAACTGACTCGGTGAATCATTGAAGAAGCTACGAAGGATGCCTTTGAAGGCTTGCTTTCTATAATTGGCATGTGAGGTCATTGGTCGGTACTCGCGGGATTTACCGTGGGTATCGAATCCGATGAATCCTTTTTTCACCAACACATTAACGACCGTCGAGACGGTCGTGTAAGCAGGACTTGGAGCTGGATAAGCCGAGACGATGTCTTTTAAGTAGGCTTTTTCCAGTTTCCACAGGTATTGCATTACCTGCTCTTCTGCCTTGGTCAATTCTTTCATGTAGCAAGTGTATTACTATAAATATAGTTATACAACTATTTATATAGTTATTCCTCGTTATGAATTTGTTTGACACGTCCGACGATGCCTCCTTCGAGCTGTACTTTGATGCCATGAGAATGCTGCGGTGACTTGGTAAGGATCCGCTGGATGACGCCTTCGGTTAGTTCGCCCGTTCGTTGGTGGTGCTTCTGTACGACAGAGACGAATCCGCCGATTTTTATGTTTTTGAGTAATGTACCTTCCATGTTACCGCTGTGTTGATACTGTTTGTTTACGGATCAACGTATAGCTGGAGAAGATGACCCATACGGCATTGATAGTAACGAATGGGAAGGCTCCATTTTCCCACGCATTGTACAAGAGAAGTGAGGAGCCTATCAGGTTGAGTAGGAGGTAGGAGTAAGAGTTAGCATCTATTTTTCGAAAGATATTAAGTGCAAATCCTAGTAGGAGTAATCCTGCTCCCAGCCATCCGTAGAGTTCAAGTAATGTCATGTGATCTTATTGGTATTGGAGGCGAAGGTAGTAGGAAGTAGGGATATTATCCTTCGTGACTTTTGAGTCTCAAATGCTGATTACTTTTCAAATGCTTCGATGCGCTGCAGACGTAGTAGCGCTTCCTCGATCTGGCTCCCATTTCCTTGCAGTAGGTTGTTCATCCACTTCTTGCTAGCATTTTTTGGCGCAAGCTTGGTATGCATCCAGATGGCTACAGGTACAAAGACAATGACTGTTAGGGCAAAATAGCTAATCATCCAGTTACGATCTCCAGCGGCGACAATATCCAGTCCCCAGATCAGATCAAAGAATAGGACCACAAAGGCAAAAGAGAAGGGGAGTATCCAGACGGACAGCCTTAAGTACTTGATAGACGTCAGCTTAATTTCTATCAGCTTTTTTTGTAAGAGACTGATCGGGTCACTGTAGTCGATATGTAGGATCAGCACTAGCTCTCTGATGGTCGCTATAGAGATTGCCAACATCCAGATTGCAAGTAGAGTACCTGCCACGAATTGTGGCAATTGAGTGAATCGATCAAAAGCGTAACTGCTCAGAGCGATGCTGGTGCCACCAGCTATCAATAAATTCAATGTTTTGATAATGACCAGTTGATTCATTTTTGATTGTGAGCGTTCTAGTTGCACTTGTTGCATTAAGCTCTTCGCCAGATTGTCATCAGCTGTCTGGTCAATCTGCATCCATAGTTTTTGTAATTCGTCAGTTTTCATAATTGCTGTTCGTTAGTTCTTTTTTGATTTGATCTTTGATTCGATTGATCTTGGTACCCACATTACTCTTGGAGATATACAGGATCACAGCGATCTCATCATGGCTGTGCCCTTCTAAATATAGAATCATCAAGGCTTTGTTGAGATCATCCAGTTGCGAGACAAATTTCCAAAGGCGCTCTGCTTCAGGGTATGAGGATACGTGCTCCGGTTGTGGAGTATGCTCTAGAACACTTTCGGATACGTGGTCTATGTGTTTTTTCTGCGTCTCAAACTTGCGGTAGCTCGATATGGCTACGTTGAGCGAGATACGATAGATCCAGGTGGATAGTTTGTAAGTAGGATCGTATTTCTCAAAACTCAACCACAGCTGAATAATGATGTCTTGGATCAGGTCTTTTCGACTGTCCTGATCTGGACAATACAGTTTGGCCACTTTGTGCAGAATGCCTTGATGGTCATCTAGTAGTTGTAAGAATTTGGCTCGATCTCGTTTCATAACAGGTGTTGCTTACCCTATTATTCGCGTAAGCTCCCAAAAAATCACACATTGGTCAAAAAATATTACAACGAACAACAAATTTCGTTTTAGATGGGCTGTTGCTTGTAGCAATTTGTCCTACAAGCTATCAGACATATTTGGCAAGATAAGAGAATGCACTTCATACGTTTTTGAAAGTATGGCGGGGCCCTTTCACTTGCATATACGAGTAGGTGACAAGGAGTAAATAGCCTATCTATTTGAAATTTATGGCCATGAGTTTTGTGTCAATCCTCAGAAGAGATGCCTCGTCGTCTTTTATGCGTATTGATTGGTAGGCACAAAAAAAGCCGCTGAAAATATTGTCAGCGACTTTTTGCACTTGTAAGGCTAGTTTCTTCTATCCAGATTATTAATCTACAATAGTGATCTCTCCAGTCATAGATGAGTGAAACTGACAAATGTAGAATAAGCTGTTTGGAGCATTAGTAGGTACAGTAAAAGTAACCGTACCGGATGCAGTACCATTATTGTTTACACCATCGTCATACGTTGATCCAGTTCCTGTACTCTGAGCAGTTTTGATCAAAAAGGGATGACCAGGACTGTCTACAGTGAAAGTGTAAGTTTCACCTCTGGTTAAGGTTATCGACGGGTTTTGACTGTTTGTAAGATCTTCACCATTAAATATGTAGGCTGATGACCCAGAGTTAGTCACATTATAATTTGCATTACCACTAGAAGTACCTGCATTGATCCCAATGTTTCCTTGCGCCACAATTGTGCCTAGCTCTGCCGCACTCAAGTGCACATTGATGTAGCCATCTATCGATTCAATAACATCGTAACCTAATGAGGAATCATCATCATAAGCAGCCACATTTGTTTTACTCATTCCAGTAGTACCATCGACGGCGTTAAAGGTGAAGAGAATTCCTCCACCTACAGCCGCTGAGTTTGCATGAATATGCGCAGGATGTGAACCCCCTGCTGGCGTATTGACCAATCTTAGAACGGCCAAGGCCTCACCATTGATTCTTTCGTAGAATGTAGCAGTGCCGCTGATATCTGCTACAGCCACTGCTGCGAGTCTGTATTCTATAGACTCTCCAGTAAGGTCGTTTTGGCCGATATCACCTTGTGCTACAATCGTACCTAGTGCTTCAGCACTCAAGTGAACGTTGATGTAGCTATCCAGTGTTTCAAAAGCTGAATACGTGAGCGCAGAGCCGTCATTGTAGGCAGCTACGTTGGTTTTACTCATACCTGTAGTACCGTCTACTGCATTAAAAGAGAAAAGAATTCCTCCACCTTCAGCCGCTGAGTTGGCATGGATATGCGCAGGATGTGAACCCCCTGCTGGCGTATTGACCAAAGTTAGAACGGCCAAGGCCTCCCCATTGATTCTTTCGTAAAACGTAGCTGTGCCACTGATATCCGCTACAGCCACAGCTCCTAAGTCGTATGCTATAGACTCTCCAGTAAGGTCGTTTTGGCCGATATCACCTTGTGCTACAATCGTACCTAGTGCTTCAGCACTCAAGTGAACGTTGATGTAGCTATCCAGTGTTTCAAAAGCTGAATACGTGAGCGC
>JBLHTU010000118.1:0-11888 GCA_047627515.1 Cyclobacteriaceae bacterium
GCTCTCGCTGCAACTGAATCTCCCAATGATGATTTAGCCAGTACTAACAAATCAGCACCTTCAGATGTATAAGCTTCTGCCATAGCAGAGGCGTAACTCATGATACTTGGTTGTACGTAAGCTGAATCAGACACATGCAATACTTTGGTTGCACCTGCTTTTCCTATTGCTTCTATTTGACCCTCTGCTAGTTCACCAAAAACAATTGCTGTAGCACTGCCCTTGGCTGCCAGCCCGTAACTCACCGCCTCCAATGAGGACTTTTTAGCTTTTTTCTCGTCTGTCTCTACAAATACTAATGCCGCCATTCTTATATCACTTTTGCTTCGTTCTTCAATAAATTAACCAACTCGTTGATCGAGTCTGCATCGATCATCTTCACCCCTGTCTTCGCGGGGGGTAACTCATATTCAACTAAAGTTGTTCTTGTTTCATCGTTGACTGGCTCTTTGACCGTCAAGGGCTTTGACCTGGCCGACATGATGCCACGCATATTGGGGATTTTCCACTCAGCAATCGGCTCCTGACATCCAGCAACAAAGGGGAGATCAATTTCCAAAAATTCCTTTCCACCTTCTATTTCTCGTGACACTTTCGCCGTGTTTCCATCAAGATCAAGTGTCATCACAGGACTCACTGATGGAATTCCCAACAGCTCACCTACCATACCATGCACTTGACCTCCATTAAAATCAATGGACTCTCTGCCCATCAAGATCAGATCATATGCCCCTTCTTTTGCGACTGCGGCTATCTGATTAGCAACATAGAAAGAATCTATAGGTACTGCGTTTACACGAATCGCATCATCTGCTCCGATTGCAAGCGCCTTTCTTATCGTCGGCTCTGTTTCAGCCTCACCTACATTCAATACTGTAATTGTTCCGCCCGTTTGCTCTTTCAACTCCACTGCTCTCGCCAACGCATAATCGTCGTACGGGCCAATGATAAATTGAACACCGTTCTTATCAAACTTGGTGTTTGAATCAGTAAAAGCAATTTTGGAAGTAGTATCCGGAACATGTGTGATACACACTAGAATTTTCATATAAATACTATCAATTTGAATACCTAATTTTGCGTTCGAAGTTAGACAATAATGAAGTAAATAAAAACCGTTGAAATGGATTCCAATCGTATAAAAATGCTTGAAAATTACAGGATAGAAGACCCTAACGATCCATTCCCGATTTATGGTCTCGCCTTGGAATTCATAGCATCAAATCCACTCCAGTCACTGGGACTTTTCGAAGAACTACTGGAAAAATTTCCCAGTTATACTGCCACTTATTATCATGCGGCGGATTTATATGTCGATCTAGAAAGATATGAAGAAGCTAAGCGTACCTACAAACAGGGAATTGATATTCTACAAGGTCTAGGCACTGATCAAAAAGCTTTAGCTGAATTACAAAATGCCTATCAAAATTTCTTAGTAGAAATTGACGACTAGAAGGTCATGACGATCTTACCATAGTGATCTTCTGCCTCAAAGCGATTAAAAGCTGCTAAATACTCTGATATGGGATAAACTGCGTCAATTGTAGGCCTAATCCCTGTCCTCGCCACGTAATCAATCATCGACTTAAATTCGTCGTCATTACCCATTGTAGAACCTATCAACGAAACCTGTGACCAAAAAAGCCGAGCTGTATCGAGTTTAGGTGTACGACCGAGTGTACTACCATACATCACGATTTTCCCTCCTGGCTTTATGATCTTAAGATAATTATTTACCTCTTCACCTCCAGCGCTATCAATCACAAGGTCAAAACCATCCACTTTCTGAGCTTCCTTGGTCCAATGATCAGATCTGTAGTTGAATCCGCCCAATGCTCCAGCTACAATAGCCTTGTTTATTTTCTCATCTTGACTACTGGTAACATAGACCAAGGCCTCGCCAGCTACTGCTAGTTGCAACGCAAATTGTGCTACGCCTCCTCCAACGCCGGTCACTAATACTTTTTGACCTGAGCTCATTTCCCCTTTGGTAAATAAGGCACGAAAAGCCGTCAAGCCGCCAAGTGGCAGTGCCGCAGCCTCCTGATTTGATAAATGTGATGGTGCCTCCATCAGCCGGTCTGTCGCAATGGTTAGATACTCCGAAAATGTCCCGTTCACTGGCATACCAAGAATAGAATACTTAGCAGATTGCACTTGAGGGTTAGTTCCCCAGTTAATATTTGGATTGATTAGTACCCGTTTCCCAAGCCATTTCGGAGGCCCTTCTACTACCTCACCACACGCGTCAGACCCCAATACTACATCATCTTTTATCCCAGGGTAAAGGCCTTCTCGGATCCACTGATCTCTTCTATTGAGCGCAGTGGCCATGATTTTGACCAAGCATTGATTTATCTCAGGTTGTGGCTTGTCGACGGTTACTAAGGCTACTTTTTCTGGAAAATTACTATGATAGACGACGGCTTTCACTGATTAAAAAGGCATATCCTCACCACCACTTTTCTTATCTCCAGCTTTGCTAGGCAATGTGATGGTAAAGTCTGAATTGGAATTACCTCCATTGGGAAATGTATTTCCATATCCTTCAGGCGATGCTAGTTGATCCAAATCAGCAAACTTGGTGAACTTACCGATAAACTTAAGCTGCACTGTATCCAGTCTACCATTTCTATGCTTTGCGATGATTACTTCAGCCATTCCATTGAGTGGCGTGCCGTCTTCTCCTTGTGTAATACCATAGTATTCTGGTCGATACAAGAACATAACCATATCGGCGTCCTGCTCAATAGACCCTGACTCTCTCAAGTCGGACAGTTGCGGCTTCTTGTCCCCTCCCCTGGTTTCCACAGCTCTACTCAACTGAGACAATGCAATGACTGGCACATTCAAT
This sequence comes from Cyclobacteriaceae bacterium, assembly GCA_047627515.1. Taxonomy (GTDB): domain Bacteria; phylum Bacteroidota; class Bacteroidia; order Cytophagales; family Cyclobacteriaceae; genus JAYPLE01. The sequence continues at coordinate 2,855 of JBLHTU010000118.1, forward strand.
TCTTTGGCGATACCCTTAAGTGCTCGCGAAATAGATGCAATCTCCTGCTCCCTATTTCCTCCTCCACTTTTAGAGGTATCACCGGTCATAAGCTGCAGATAATCTATGATCAATAATTTTACACCATGCTGAGCAACCAATCGCCTGGCCTTTGCTCTCAACTCAAGAATACTCAGACCCGGCGTATCATCGATAAAGATCGGTGACTCTGATAGTTTATTGGTTTTATGAAGTAACTGCTCCCATTCGTAGTCTGCGAGTTCCCCTCTCTTGATTTTCTCACTTTCTAACTCCGCTTCTGCGGAGATGAGTCGATTCACCAATTGGACACTCGACATCTCCAAACTAAAAATAGCAACTGGCGCATTAAAATCTAATGCTGCGTTCCTTAGGGTAGACAATACAAATGCGGTCTTTCCCATACCAGGTCGCGCCGCAATGATCACCAAATCTGCAGGTTGCCACCCAGAAGTGATTCGATCTAAAGCTGTAAACCCACTTGGAACACCCGTCAAACCATCTTTCTTATCTTTTCTTTCTTCTATCTGCTCAATGGCTTTTCGAAGAAGATCACTCATCTTATCGTAGTTCTTCCTGATGTGTGATTCGGATATATCAAAAAGAGATTGCTCAGCTTTGTCAAGCAAGTTGAAAACATCAATTGTGTCCTCATACGCATCTCGCTGGATTTCAGAACTGATCCTGATTAATTCCCTTTTGATAGACTGCTCAGAAATTATCCTTGAATGGTATTCGATGTTTGCAGCCGAGTTGACGCGAGTCGTTAGGTCTGCCACATAATATGCACCACCTACTTCCTCTAGTTTGCCCATTCGACGAAGCTGATGAACAACTGTCTTAATATCAACAGGCTCCGAGTTATTGAATAGGTCTACAATCGCTTGGAAAATATGCTTGTGTGCTTCTCTGTAAAAGCTCTCAACCTTAAGGATATCAACTACATTGGACAATGCATCTCGCTCCAACATCAGCGCACCAAGGACAGCTTCCTCTATGTCTACAGCCTGAGGTGGCAGTTTGCCAATCTGAAGATCTGTGTCACCCACCGGTGATCTACGAGAGGGAAGTGCTGGTCTTACTGCTGGAGATTTTTCACTATCCATTGATGAGCTTATTATTTAATTGTAGATGGGACAATATGATCACAAACGTACTAACCTCCACACGGTTCTAGGAGTATATCATATGATAAAGTTTCCCATATGTTATCCACATTTGTTATCCACATTATCAAACGGATGGTAGGTCAATTCAGATCACTGTTGAACTACTTTTTTTGATCCTTTTCTCAGACCAACGTCAACTGAATCCTTCTATCAGCGTATTTTTTTTTATTCAAAACGCCACCCGATCACGACACCTAAGCTGAATCTTATACGAAATGAGAGCCATACTTTCAGTGAGAATCAAAATTAATCATAACTTCACCATAGGCTAAATCACTTCAAACTACAAAAGCAGAAATTTTGAAATTAAACTTAAAGAATCCACTAGTTGTATTTGATCTAGAGACGACTGGTACCAATACCTCAAAAGACCGAATCGTAGAATTAGCTATGATAAAGGTGCATCCTTCAGGAGAAAAAGAAGAGAAATTTCGAAGAATAAATCCTACAGTTCCTATTCCTCTTGAGACCAGTTTGATACATGGTATCTACGATAAAGATATCAAAGATGAGCCCACCTTCAGCCAGGTAGCAAAATCACTGGTGGAGTTTCTAGATGGCTGCGACCTTGCTGGATTTAACTGCTTAAAGTTTGATATTCCCTTGCTGGTAGAGGAGTTTTTGCGTGTCAACATTGATTTTGAGATCGACCATAGAAAGATACTTGACGCTCAAAAGATTTTTCATATGATGGAAAAACGAAACTTGACAGCAGCTTACAAATTCTACTGTAATGAAGAACTAGAAAATGCACACAGCGCGGCTGCAGACACAAGAGCAACACTCGCTGTTTTTGAGGCGCAAGTAGAAAAATACCAAGGGCATGAAATAAAGGACCTTCTTGGTAATAAACTCGGAGTCCTAGAAAATGACATGAACTTGATCCATGACTTGACCAATACCAATATGGTAGATCTAGCTGGACGAATGATTATTAAAGACGGCGTGGAGGTATTTAATTTCGGAAAACATAGGTGGAAACCTGTTGCTGAGGTACTACAGAGGGAACCTTCTTTCTACGATTGGATGATGAAAGGTGACTTCCCATTGGACACTAAAAGGAAACTTACTCAAATACGTCTCAATCAATTCAACCAGAAATAGCAGCGGATTTAATAGCTCCTTCATCTAGAATGGGAAATTATTTATCTATTGTAAAGTATATTAGGGTTTAATATAAACTGATGCAGCACTATGCCAAAAACGATCATTGTATCCAATCGTTTACCAATCAAAATAAAGGAAGAAGACAACCAACTAACCTATCATGCAAGTGAAGGCGGTCTAGCAACAGGTCTTGGTTCTATCTACAAAGAAGGCGACAACATCTGGGTTGGATGGCCAGGGTTAGCTATCAGTAAAGACAAACAAAAGCAGGAAGTAACCGAGAAGCTCAAAGAACAGAACATGAAACCTGTTTTTTTGACCACGCAGGAAATAGAAGACTTCTATGAAGGGTTTAGCAATGAGACCTTGTGGCCAAATTTTCACTATTTTAATCAATACACCATCTATGACGAGGATCTCTGGGAAGCCTATCAAAAGGTGAATCAGAAATTTGCACAAAAAATAGCAGAGGTAATTGAAGATGGAGATACGCTATGGATCCATGATTATCAGTTACTGCTCTTACCCGAAATGGTGCGCCAAACTAACCCTAACTCTACGATTGGATTTTTCTTGCACATCCCCTTCCCTTCTTATGAGTCATTCCGTCAGATTCCTTGGAGACGCGAGTTACTAAATGGAATGCTGGGATCAGACTTCTTAGGGTTTCATACGTACGATGACATGCGACACTTCTTATCCAGTGTCAACCGACTAGCTGGCCTGAGTAATACCAATGGCAGGATCACAGTCAAAAATAGAATGGTCATGGTGGATGCCTTACCAATGGGTATTGACTATGATAAGTATGCCACCTCTGCTGCATCAGCAGAGACGATCGAAAGAGAAGTGAGATACCGAAAGTCAATCGGAGATGTGAAGCTAATGCTGTCGATCGATCGCTTGGATTACTCAAAAGGTATTCCTCAGCGGCTTAGGGCATTTGAACGTTTCCTAGAGGAGCATGAAAACTTTAAGGAAAAAGTATCCTTCCTGATGATACTCGTCCCATCTCGAGATACGGTGCCTAAGTACAAGCAATTAAAAGAGGAAATTGATTTATTAGTAGGACGGATCAACGGCAAATACGGCCGACTTAACTGGACTCCCATTCACTACTTCTATAGAAGTTTCCCATTACCTGCTTTGTCTGCTTTCTATCGCATGTCACATGTGGCTTTAGTAACACCGTTACGAGATGGAATGAATCTGGTTTGTAAAGAATACATAGCCAGTAGACTAGATAAAAAAGGAGTTTTGATCCTCAGTGAGATGGCGGGTGCATCTAAAGAACTCTCGGATTCGATCATTATTAACCCCAACAATATTGGCGAAATGGTGCAAGCAATGCATGATGCATTGACAATGAGTGAAGCAGAGCAAATTCAACACATTTCAGTAATGCAAGAATCGCTAAAACGATACAGCATTCACTCATGGGTAAATCTTTTTATGGAAAGACTCGACTATGTGAAGGAAGCTCAAAAAGCATTGAAAACTAAACTACTAGACGATAAACTAAACGCGTCGATTACCGCATCTTACAACAAAGCAGAAAGCAGACTCTTATTTTTGGACTATGATGGCACCTTGGCTGGATTTCAGACCAACCCTGACGATGCTCGTCCAGACGACGAACTAAAGTCTATTCTCAAAAAACTTACTGAGGATAAGAAAAATAATGTTGTTATTATCAGTGGACGAGGTAGAAAAACTTTGGAAGAATGGATGGCCAACTATGAGCTAGAAATAGTTGCAGAACATGGTGTCTGGATTCGTAAAACTGGTAAACCGTTCAAAACAGTCATAGATCTCGACGACAAGTGGAAAGACGATATCATGAAACTCTTGGAAGGCTACGTGAACAGAACACCAGGGTCGTTTGTGGAAGTCAAAGACTACTCATTGGTCTGGCATTATAGAAAAGCAGAAACAGGACTTGGTGAAGTTCGGACCCGAGAACTGACGAGTCACCTGAGGTATATCACGGCAGACAAAGATCTACAAGTCTTAGAGGGTGATAAAGTTGTTGAGATTAAAAACTCAAACATCAACAAAGGCAAGGGAGCGGCGATAATGCTAAAAGATCACAAGGCTGATTTTATAGTAGCTATTGGTGATGACTGGACAGATGAGGACACCTTCAAAGCTATGCCTGAAGAAGCTATCACTATCAAAGTGGGAAGCTCAGCCTCAGCAGCTAAATACAGTGTTCCCTCACATGAATCAGTTAGAACTCTACTGCAGCTATTTACAAAAAGCTAGGCTTATCTAATTTGTGGGCGATACGCGTTGCGGCATTCAATAATCCCACATGGCTATACGCCTGTGGGAAATTACCCCACATACTTCCATCTGACGCCTTGACATCTTCACTTAATAAACCTACGTGGTTAGAATATGAGAGTAAGTTTTCGAAGTACTTGATAGCCTCATCTAATCGACCCACACAGGCCAACGCTTCGACATACCAAAAAGCACAAATCAGGAACGTAGTTTCTGGTTCTCCGAAGTCATCGGCGTGCTTATATCGATAAAATAAACCATCTCCAGCATGGAGTTCTTTTTCAAGAGCCTTCAAATGATCGGCGGCTTTCTGACTGTCTCTAGGTAAATAATTCATCATGATCAGCTGAATGGTACTCGCATCCATACGATCTACTCCTACTGCCTGAGCGTAGCCTTTTTTAGCCTTCACGTATGTCTTTTCAACCATGGCCTCTGCTCGCTTCTTAAGGTTTGAAGCAAGTTCCAACATCTCTCTATTTTTCAGATGCTTAGCCATGTTAATAGCAGCACTACTACCAGCCCAATGAAATAGATAAGTATAAGTATGCTGTTGTGCTAGATTTCTGAATTCCCAGAGTCCCGCGTCTTTTTCATCAAACGTACGTTCGATCATTCGCAGCGTCTTCATGATGATATCCACGCTATCAAATCGATCCGTAAAAATGATCCGATAATCATTAAAAAGGGGGAGTAAAGAAATCAACACCTGTCCATAGACATCATTTTGAATATGGGTATACGCATCATTACCTACTCTAACAGGCTGATTACCTTGGTACCCTTTTAGGTTCATCTCTGTCTCAACCAGATGTTTATTTCCAGTGATGCCGTACAGAGGCTGATACCTCTCTGTCTCACCGTGTGTAGTATTTAATATATAGTGAAAGTACTTTTCACTCTCCTCAAAGTGCCCAATGTTGTTAAAAGCAGTCAGAGTATAATAGGTGTCACGCATCCAGCAGTACCTATAATCCCAGTTACGAGTGCTGCCAGGGGATTCCGGTAGACTTGTAGTAGTTGCAGCGATGATCGCTCCAGTATCTTCATACTGGTGTATCTTGAGAATGAGCGCTGATCGTATCGCCTCTCTCTGATAGAAATTAACGATACTGGCCGTCTTGATCCAGTTGCGCCAATGGTTAGTCGTCTTATTTAGAAAAGCCTCTACCGTCTCCCCTAAAGCTGCCTCCAACGGAGAGCCGTAAGTGAGTACCATGTACTTTGTCTCATTGAGCACAAAGGGCTGGTCATCCATGATATAATTCAAAGAAATATTGGTCGTCAGTCTGACGTGCGCATCCAAACCCAAGAATCGTATGTGGTTGCTCCCAAAGCTATGTTCAGGGATTACCTCACCGTATCCACCGACAGGATGACATTTCACAGCTAGGTGTGGCGTCCCTGAGATTACCTCGACCTTTCTCATGAGCATCAACGGTCGATAATATCGCTCCGTTTGATAAAATCTTGGCGCAAAGTCGGTAACACGATAGACACCCTCTGCTGTTCGCACATCTGTGCAAAGCACATTTGTATTCTCTATGTAAAATTGAGTCGTTGTGAAATGTGTAGTTGGCTTTACAGAAAACTCTCCGCCCTTTTCATCATCCAGCATGCTTCCAAAAATATAGCTACTGTCAAATCTTGGCCAGCACATCCAAGAAATATTTGTGTCCTTGTGGACGTGCGCAGTAAATGCGCAGTTACCAATCACCCCAAAATCATAAGTATGCTTACTCATTCAACACTGTTTCTAAATTTTATAATGATTTACCCGTTTCGCTAGAAGACGAAGCAATAAAGCTACTAAATATTTCAAATTGTTGTAAGAAATAAAGATAAATAGGCGCCTCATTACATAATAAATTTAGCAGAAACTAACCCTCTAATAGACCCTATTCCACTTTAGTGCATGCTGACCGAACTGTAAGTGTATGCATGTATCCACCCGATCAATTTAGATTCAAGTCCCATTTCAATTTAATGCCGGAGAATTTACGGCGCTATCCCCTTTATTTTATAATCCATCCTCATTTTCAATTTAGCAGATCTGCCAGTTAAAATATCATTTTGTCTATATTTGATGATTACCAATCACTCTATGTTTCAATTTTTTAGCAAAGACAAACACCTCGATATTGCAATCAAGATTGTACTTGGACTTTGTCTCTATATAACCTTAATTGTTTCACTAGTTCACTTCGAACAGCTTAGTAACCAAACGCCTATCGATAGCATCTCGAGTGCCATCTGGTATAGCGTTGTCACTTTGACCACTGTGGGATATGGGGACATGTTTCCAATGACCGTATACGGTCGAATCATTGGCTACGTCTTTGTCTTCTCTAGTCTGATTTTTTATGGACTATTGATTGGTTCTTTCAGTACATTTATAATAAGCTTAAAAGAAAACAGAAAATTGGGATACAACGGAACAAATTTTAAGGATCATGCAGTCATCATTGGGTGGAATGATTTTGGAAATATGGTTGCAGATCAACTGCTGGGAGTCGGTAAGAAGGTAGCCATTGTGCTAAATGACAAAACTGATATTGACTTTATATCTGAAAAATATGATAACAAGAACATTCATGTCTTGTACGCAGATTACAAGAACCATGAGATACTGACCAAAGTCAACATTCAAGACTCATCTATTGTATTTGTTAATTTCGAGGATGATTCTGAAAAATTGGTTTACATCCTAAATCTAAAGAAGCATTACCCCGACTTAGATTATGTTGTCACACTGGAGAACGGTGATCTGAAGGATACTTTTCAAAGTGCTGGAGTCACCAATGCTATCTCGCAACATGAGCTATCATCCAAATTACTAGCCAGTTACATGTTTGAGCCAGATGTAGCAGCGTACAGTGAATCCTTTCTATCCATTGCCAAAAGCGATGGCGATTATGATATCAAGCAGTTTTTGGTCACCCCCAATAATCCCTATGCAGGCAAACAGTATCAGGAAGTCTTTTTTGATTTAAAACAGAAGTACAATAGTGTGCTGATTGGCATTACTAAAAGGGACAAATTCGGGAACCGCAGACTTCTTAAAAACCCGTTAGGTGAATTAAAAATAGCTCCAGGTGACTATTTGATATTAATCCTCAATGGAAAGGCATTCAAATTACTCCGTAAAGTCTTCAATGTAGAAGAAGGCTATATCAAATTGAAATCAGATAAAAAACCATGAGAAGACCTACTAAAAAAGCATTCAGCTGGGTAATTGGATGCACCATTATTTGTGGGTGTTTCCTGAGTTGTGAAAATCGCCCTTTACATGACAATCAAGTAGTACGACCTCGTGAATTACACGAAGATATCGAATTCCATTTTGATGAGATCATGGTCGATGGTGTAGAATATTTGATTCTTGAAAAAGATAACAACAACCCGCACGAGGGGTTTGGGTTTATGGCATTTAGAGGTAATCGCTTGCTTCAAAAGCAGGATACTATCTTAGCATATATGCGGACAGCTACCCAAATGCAGACGTTGATCTATGCGAAGTTGTACAATAAAAGCTTGGAAGAAAGTCGGGAACTAGTCAATCAAGTCTATAGTGAAAATCTACGAGTAGAATTAGATGAAATCAGCCAATTAGAGCAAAGGAGATTATCAAGTATCCTATTAGCGAACCCTGACAGCGCCCAATCTAAAGAAGACTAACGGCTATTTACTTAACACTTTCCTTCAAGCGATCAAATAATAATCTAAGCTCTTTCAGGATGCTTGTGATCTCAGGATCAAGACTATCAGAATTTACGATATCCTTCGCGACCTTGACTGCATCTATCATCTCATCCTTTTCTATAAAAATCTCGTCTAGAATTCCGCAGAAATAAACAAGGCAGAATAGCAAAAGGAATGACTTTGAAGGCTTATCCTTAGTTAGAACAACCGACTTTAACCCATTTCTAATCTCTCGCTCAAAGGCATAGTTCTTATTGCCCATGCGCTCACTTAAAGGAATCCATAGTAGTCTGGTTTCCTCTTTCTTTAGTATGCCTCGCTGAATCAAAAATGCATCGAGATCCTCCCTAATATCTAGGAAATGAGGCTGAAGACGCTCTACCTCTTCGGTGAAACTATGACCACCTTCAACCTGCTCAAGGACCTTATCTAAGACACCATTTGCAGTTCCGAGTTTATCTGCTACTGATAGTTTCCCGTCTTTAACATTGATCTTCTTCAATATGATCAACTCAAACAGCGCTGCACTTAAGATCCCATGAATATGGTTTTTTTCGACAGCAGACAGCAGTCGACCCTCTTCGTCATCCAGTACCAGCAAGTAAAGTCCTTCTGCTATACTTAATTTCATCTTTCTAGAAATCTAAAAGTTAGTCTTTGGTTTTCAGCAGCAACGGAATAGTCAAGCCCTGCACAAGTATTGAGAAGAGCACACAACAGTAAGTCGTGAAAAGTATCACTTCCTTGACATG
>JBLHTU010000119.1:0-11842 GCA_047627515.1 Cyclobacteriaceae bacterium
TTTAATAAAATAAGGAGGCGGCTAAAATAGATTGTAAACTATTCACCTTCGTCAGTTAGAAGGTTAGGCCGTCGCTCTTTAGTCCGCAATATAGCCTGTTGATGTCTCCAATCCTCAATTTTTTGTTCGTGACCAGATTGCAGAACGTCAGGTACATTCCAATTATTATAATTTGCTGGCCGAGTATAGACAGGGGGGGCAACTAATCCGTCTTGAAATGAATCTGTCAACGCCGAGGATTCATTATTCAGAACTCCTGGTATTAGTCTGATGAGGGCGTCTGCCAGTACCATCGCTGCCAGTTCTCCACCTGACAACACATAGTTGCCAATACTGATTTCCCTTGTCACTAAGTGCTGACGTACTCGCTCGTCTACTCCTTTGTAGTGCCCACACAATAAGATCATATTTCGATGAAGGGAAAGTTCATTACATACTCCTTGGGTCAGTTGCTGTCCATCTGGTGACATATAGATTATGTCATCATACTGTCTGGCTTCCTTGAGGGATTGGATGCATTTATCAATCGGCTCGATCATCATTACCATTCCCGCGCCACCACCATACGCATAGTCATCTATGGTTTTGTGTTTGTTGACACTGTACGGACGTAAGTCATGAATTGCGATTTCTACAAGATCTTTTTGCATCGACCTCTTAACGATACTTTGATTCATCGGGCCATCAAAGAGCTCCGGGAGGCAGGTGATGATATCTAATCGTAACATTTAGCTTGTAAAAATTTCTAGTAGACCTTCTGGTAAATCGACTACAATTTCACCCTTTTCTTTGTCAACACTGAGGACGATGTGATCTTCGATAGGAATTAATATTTCGTTGTCTTGGAAATCAACAGCCAATAAATATTGAGAGGAAGGTTGATATATATCTTTGACAACTCCAATTGGCTGAGATGCATGTGACACTTTCATGCCGATCAACTCATGATAGTAGTAACCGTCTTCTGGCGCAGCTGGTAATTGATCTAATGGGAGGAAAAGTTTTAGTCCCACTATCTCGGAGGCTTGATCGATATGATCAATATCTTCAAATGTCACTAATAGCTTATCTCCTTGCGGCCTCATGCCGGAAACAAAAAAAGGAATCAGTTTCCCGGATTTTTCCGCTAAAACTGATTCCATTTTATAGTATTCTGAGGGGTCGTCTACATCCAATTGCACGTAAACCTGCCCTTTCAGACCGTGCGTTTTGATAATGTACCCCAATTCGAAGCAATCATCAATCAGCATGACTTTTACTCTTCTGTCTTTTTCTCCTCCGCTGCGGGAGCTTCCTCAGCAGGCGTTTCTGCTTTGGGTTCTTCCTCAGCAGGCGTTTCTTCCTTCACGGGGGCTTCTGCAACAGGCGCTTCTTTTGCCGGCGCTTCTTCTTTCACTGGAGTTTCTTCAACAGGTACGTCCACCTTAGATTCTTCTTTCACTGGAGCCTCTTCCTTAGGAGCCTCTACTTTAGCTTCTTCATTTGCTGGAGCCTCTTCCTTAGGAGCGTCAGCTACAGCATCAGCTGCTTCTTGTTCAAGAGCTACTTCAGAAGTATCTGCATTTGCTTCAGCCACTTCGGCTGCCAGCGCATCATCCGCTACTTTCTTACGAGCAAGAATTGCCTCTTGACGGGCTTTGTTAACTTTCGATTCGGCGGCAAGTACAGCTTTTCGTTTAGCATCTTTATCTTTTGCTAAAGTCTCAACTTTTCCTTGAATCTTAGTGTCTTTTTCTGCTACCCAAGTAGCATACTTCTTGTCTGCATCTTCTTGCGTTAATGCACCTTTGTTCACCCCAATTTGTAAATGCTTCTTCAACATTACTCCTCTATAGGATAACATAGCTTTGACGGTTTCAGTAGGTTGCGCACCTTTCATCACCCAATCAAAAGCTTTGTTGTCATCTATATTGATGACAGCAGGGTCTACAGTAGGATTATAAGTACCAAGTTTTTCGATGAATCTACCATCTCTAGGTGCTCTGCTGTCAGCCACGACAACATCATAAGTGGCTCTTTTCTTGCGTCCTCGACGCGCTAGTCTAATTTTTACTGACATAGTTTGTTTGGTTATGGAACTCGTCCATTCAAATAATTTTGTTAAAAGGAGCGCAAAGATAAGACTTTGAAGAAACTATTACTAACCGATGTTATTAAATTATTGAATTGCATACTTAAACTGATAACCGCTTATACGGTTATTAATATATTTTAATTTCATCTACATTTGAAAAGTCTTTGAAACCCACTTCCATAATGGATAAGTACTCCTACGTAGGTAATGCAGATGTAAGTTACATCGAAGAATTATACCAACATTATAAGTCTGACCCAGAAAGCGTTGACGAATCTTGGAAAAAATTTTTCCAAGGTTTTGAGTTCTCTCGTGAGCAGTATGGAGATAGTGATGGCCCTGTTGTCACCAGCGGACCAATATCTCCAGACGAAATTAAGGTAAGAAATTACATCTATGCACACAGATCTCGTGCTCACCTTAAATCCGATACTAATCCTGTCCGTCAAAGAAGGCAACACGTTGTCAGATTGGAGCTAGAAAATTTTGGCCTTTCCACTAGTGACTTAGACAAGGAATTTGAAATCGGCTCTGAGGTTGGTCTAGGGAAGACGACCTTTAGGAAGATCAAGGACCATCTTGAAAAAATATACTTAGGACATATTGGCTACGAATTTAATCACCTCCGTAATGGGGATCTATTCGACTGGATCAAAACCAAAGTTGAAACTGAGGGAATAGACATAGAGCCTAGTTCGGAGATAAAAAAACGCGTTCTTCAAAAGCTGAATGAAGCTGTAGTATTTGAGAATTTTCTCCACACGAAATTCCTCGGGCAAAAACGATTTTCTTTAGAAGGAGGTGAGAACACAATTCCTGCTCTAAACCTCATGATCGATACGGCCGCTGAGTTAGGAGCAGAGGAGGTTGTGATTGGAATGGCCCATCGAGGCCGACTCAATGTGCTTGCCAATATCATGGGGAAAACGTATGATGAGATCTTCGCAGAATTTGAAGGCAATGCTGACATCGATCTTACCATGGGAGATGGAGACGTAAAGTACCACTTGGGCTATAGTAGCTATGTGGATACACCTTCTGGCAACAAAGTATATATAAAATTAGCACCTAACCCTTCACATCTTGAAGCGGTAGATCCAGTTGTACTGGGATACACCAGAGCGCAAATTGATGATGAATATCGAGGTGATTTCAGTAAAGCAATCCCGATCCTCATACATGGGGATGCGGCCGTGGCTGGTCAAGGGATCATTTATGAATGCATCCAGATGTCCAAACTGGACGGTTACCACACAGGTGGTACCATTCACTTTATTATTAACAATCAAGTAGGTTTTACGACTGATTACGACGACGCCAGGTCTACTATTTATTGCACAGATATTGCGAAAATCATTGACGCTCCTGTGCTACACGTCAATGGTGATGATGCAGAGGCTGTCGCTTTTGCCTCTCGTCTGGCTATCGAGTTTAGACAAAAATTTCATCAGGACTTCTTTATTGATCTTCTTTGCTATCGAAGACATGGTCACAATGAAAGTGATGAGCCGAAATTTACGCAACCGAAACTCTATAATCTGATAGCTAAACATCCTAACCCTAGAGAGATCTATGTAAAGAAACTCACGGCGAGAGGAGATATTTCAGAGCAGCGAGCTACAGATCTTAATAACGAGTTTAAGAAGTTACTTCAAGATCGACTCGATGAAATTAAGCAACAGGGGGTACCCTACAAGCCGCAGAAAATAGAAGAAGAGTGGCACCATTTAAGAAGGTCTAAAGCGGAAGATTTTGACTATTCGCCGGATACTTCGATTAGCAAGGAAGTGATTAAGACGGTTGGTAATGCATTGACTACGATACCTAAAGGGTTTAAGCCATTGCGCCAGATTGAGAAACTTATCAAAGAGCGCAAGACGGCATTTTTTGAGAAGGAAACTTTAGGCTGGGCTGATGGTGAGTTATTGGCGTATGGATCACTCCTGGCAGAAGGAAAAATTGTAAGAATGTCAGGTCAGGATGTAAAAAGGGGTACTTTTTCGCACAGACATAGCTATATTTTTGACAGTAATACGAACGAGCCCTACTGCAACCTCAATCATGTAAAAGAAGGTCAGGAGCCTTTTAGAATTTACAATTCATTGCTTTCAGAATTCGGTGTGCTTGGATTTGAATATGGTTATGCCATGGCCACGCCCAATGCATTGATCATTTGGGAAGCACAGTTTGGAGATTTCGCTAATGGCGCTCAGGTAATGATTGATCAATTTATCGTAAGTGCTGAATCTAAATGGCAACGAATGAATGGTATCGTTATGCTTCTGCCGCACGGGTATGAAGGCCAAGGGCCGGAGCACTCAAGCGCTAGGATGGAGCGATTCCTTCAGATGTCCGCAAACGACAATATTATTGTAGCAAACTTGACTACATCTTCCAATATTTTTCACTTGATGAGACGTCAGGTCAGTTGGGAATTTAGAAAGCCTTGTGTTGTATTTTCCCCCAAGTCACTGCTGAGACATCCTGGTGTAGCTAGTCCTGTGTCGGACTTTACAGACGGTAAGTTTCAGGAGCTGATCGATGATCAGTCGGTGACAGCAAAAGGGGTGAAGAAAATAGTTGCGTGTTCTGGGAAAGTATATTTTGACTTACTAGAAGAGCAACAAAAAAGGAAAGGAAAAGATGTTGCTATTGTGAGAGTAGAACAGATTCATCCGTTCCCTCACGTACAGTTTGAAAAGTTGCTCAAAAAGTATAGCGGTTCCAAGAAACTTGTATGGGTACAAGAAGAACCTGAAAACATGGGAGCATGGTCATATCTAATGAGATTTAAACAATACAATTTTGAGTTAGTGGCCAGAGATGTAGCATCTTCACCTGCGAAGGGCTTTCCAAAAATCCACAAGGAAGAGCAATATGGTTTAGTAAAAAGAGCATTTGAATTATAATATAATCAAAGATGAGTTTAGAAATTAAAGTGCCTTCCGTAGGTGAATCCATCAATGAAGTGACCATTTCACAATGGGTCAAGAACGATGGAGATTTTGTGGAAATGGATGAGATCATATGCGAACTGGAGTCTGACAAAGCCACTTTCGAAGTGACAGCAGAAGTAGCTGGAACACTTCAGATCAAAGCTCAGGAGGGGGATGCATTGGGTATAGGAGATTTGATGGCCATCATAGAGACATCGGAAGGTGGTCAGACAGAAAAGCCTGCTGAAAAAGCAGATGCATCAGAAGTCGCTGCAGTTTCACCGACCGGAGAAATAATTGAAATGCATGTGCCTGCCGTGGGCGAGTCCATCAATGAGGTTACAATTTCTACGTGGAGTAAGTCGACTGGAGACACAGTGGTCTTAGATGAGGTGATCGCAGAGATCGAATCGGACAAAGCGACTTTCGAGTTGACCGCTGAGGCCAACGGTAGGTTGGAAGTAATCGCCGAAGAAGGGTCTACCCTCGAAATTGGCGCTTTGATCTGCAAAATAGAAGTGATTGAAGGCAGCGCAAGTGCTCCGTCATCCTCTGGATCATCTGCTGCAACTGCTGCTCCATCTGGCGAGACCAGTTATGCGACAGGTCATGCTTCTCCCGCTGCTGCTAAAATATTGAGTGAAAAAAATATTGATCCTGCGCAAGTTTCGGGAACAGGCAAAGACGGCAGGATCACCAAAGAGGACGCACAAAATGCTAGTCAGTCGCCTGTTCAATCCAGTGCTTCACCTGCAACGCCAGCGAAACAATCTTCTGCTAGTAGCAAACCCTCCAGCGAAATTGTATTTAAAGGAGCAAGTCGAGAAGAGGAAAGAAAAAAGATGTCTCCTCTTCGTAAAACAGTTTCTAGAAGACTAGTTGCTGTGAAGAATGAAACAGCAATGTTGACGACTTTCAATGAGATCAACATGCAGCCGATCATGGATCTACGGAAGAAGTACAAGGAGAAATTTAAAGAAAAATATGATGTAGGCTTAGGGTTTATGTCCTTCTTTGGTAAGGCTTGTACGATCGCGTTGCAAGAATGGCCGGCAGTCAATGCCATGATAGATGGTGAGGAGATAGTATATCACGATTTCTGCGATATATCGATAGCAGTATCAGCTCCAAAGGGCTTGGTCGTACCAGTTATCAGAAATGCAGAGATGCTAAGTTTTGATCAGGTAGAAAAAGAAGTGGTCAGATTAGCTACTAAGGCGAGAGATAATAAATTGTCTATTGACGAAATGACAGGGGGAACCTTTACAATCACTAACGGGGGTGTTTTTGGTTCGATGATGTCTACGCCGATCATCAATGCTCCGCAATCAGCCATCCTTGGGATGCACAATATTGTAGAAAGAGCGGTGGTTGAAAACGGTGAAATAGTTATCAGACCGATGATGTATGTAGCATTGAGCTATGATCATCGTATCATTGATGGTCGCGAGTCCGTTAGTTTCCTAGTGCGTGTCAAGCAGCTACTCGAAGATCCAACAAGAATATTGCTTGGCGTCTAAATCATAGAAACACATAACCCAGATATAAACAATATGGATTATCAGGTAATAGTAATTGGTTCTGGCCCAGGCGGATATGTAGCAGCCATCAGAGCATCTCAGTTAGGGTTTAAGACAGCCATCGTCGAAAAGTACAGTACCCTTGGCGGTACTTGTCTTAATGTAGGATGTATCCCTTCAAAAGCTTTACTGGATTCATCGGAGCATTTTCACAACGCTGAGCATAACTTCAAGGAACATGGTATCGATATCACAGCTCCTAAGGTGAATCTAAAGCAAATGATTACCCGTAAAGCGGATGTCGTGAAGCAGAACGTTGATGGTATAGAATACTTGATGAAGAAAAATAAGATTGACGTATTCAATGGAATGGGCTCGTTCGTCGATAAAAACACAGTCAAGATTTCTGCCGAAAAAGGAGATAAAACAATTACTGGTGAGAAAATCATCATCGCAACAGGGTCGAAACCTGCAAGTTTGCCGTTTATCAAGCTGGATAAAAAGAGAGTGATTACTAGTACCGAGGCGCTTGAGTTGAAAGAAGTGCCCAAACATCTGATTGTCATCGGAGGAGGTGTTATTGGGATGGAGCTTGGGTCTGTTTATGCACGTATTGGTGCCAAGGTCACAGTCATTGAATATTTGGATAGACTTGTGTCTTCGATGGATGCGACTATGGGGAAAGAGCTGCAAAAAAGCTTAAAAGGACTTGGCTTTGATTTTTACATGAGTCACAAAGTGACTGGAGTTAGTTCAAAAGGGAAAACAGTCACTGTAACAGCTGAAAACAGTAAAGGTGAGGATGTGAAGATCGAAGGTGATTACTGCTTGGTGTCGATTGGGAGAAAGCCCTACACAGAAGGGTTAGGCCTAGAAAACATAGGGGTTAAAGTGACGGATCGCGGTCAGATCGAAGTAGATGAGCATCTCAAGACATCAGTTGGTAATATTTGGGCAATTGGGGATGTGGTCAAAGGCGCTATGTTGGCGCATAAGGCAGAAGAGGAAGGCGTTTTTGTTGCAGAACAATTTGCTGGTCAGAAACCTCACATCAATTATAACCTGATACCAGGCGTTGTATATACATGGCCAGAGGTTGCGAGTGTTGGATATACGGAGGAGCAACTCAAAGAGCAGGGAAGAGCCTATAAAACCGGAAAATTCCCATACAAAGCGTTAGGTCGAGCAAGGGCATCTATGGATCTAGATGGTTTGGTGAAAGTACTAGCTGATAAAACGACAGATGAAATACTAGGTATGCATATCATAGGGGCTCGAGCTGCAGATATGATTGCAACAGGAGTAACTGCCATGGAGTTCAGGGCTTCGGCAGAAGACGTAGCCAGAATGTCACATGCTCATCCCACTTATATGGAAGCAGTTAAAGAAGCTTGTCTTGCCGCAACAGATAATCGACCAATACATCAATAAATTTTTTTATGCAAGAGCTCAATATTCCTACCATAGATCTGCCTAGGGTTGTTATACTCGGAGGAGGATTTGCAGGACTAAAGCTTGCGCGAAATATCGATAGCGACCTATATCAAGTGGTGGTCATTGATCGCAATAATTACCATACATTTCAGCCATTACTTTATCAAGTAGCAACTGCTGGCTTAGAGCCGGATTCTATCGCCTACCCACTCCGAAAAATTCTTAAGAAAAAGAAACGGACCCATATTCGTATGGCTGAGATCAATGCATTGAACCTGAATGAAAACAGCATTGACACAAGTATTGGGAAATTAAGTTATGATTATCTAGTCATTGCCACGGGTGCTAAAACCAATTATTTTGGCAATCAAAATATCGAGCAATTCGCTATGCCGATGAAAACACTGTCAGAGTCTCTGGATCTAAGAAGCTATATATTAAGACGTTTCGAAGCAGCGCTCAACGAGAAAGACCAGGAATTGCGTGATAGCATGATGAATTTTGTGGTCGTGGGCGGTGGTCCAACTGGTGTAGAGTTAGCTGGAGCTCTTTCTGAATTAAAGCATCATATTCTTCCCAAAGATTTCCCTGACCTAGACATTCGGCGCATGCAGATTCACGTCATCGAGGCAGGACCCAAATTGCTGGCTGGCATGTCAGACAATGCAGCTAAAAACGCTTTTTCCTACTTAAAGGAGATTGATGTTAATGTCTGGCTAGACACGATGGTTTCTGATTTCGATGGGCAGACAGTCTCAACCAATCAAGTCACAATGCAAACTAATAACCTGATTTGGGCAGCAGGTGTACAAGGCAATATTCCAGAGGGTATTCCCGAGGAGGTCATTGAAAAAAGTAGACTGAAGATCAATGAAGATCTTAAGTTGATCGGTTATGACAATGTGTTTGCGATGGGGGACGTGGCCTTACTGATGAGCAAAGAGTATCCTAAGGGATACCCGATGCTTGGTTCCGTTGCGCAGCAGCAAGGATCCTTTCTGGCCACATATCTCAAAAAGGTGGCGAATGGTCAGTCGTTAAATGTATTCAAATATAAAGACAAGGGAACGATGGCGACCATAGGCCGTAACAAAGCGGTCGTTGATCTTGGAAAGTTTGAGTTTGGCGGATTTATTGCCTGGTTGGCCTGGTTATTTGTGCACTTGATGTTATTGGTTGATTTCAGAAACAGACTGATTGTTTTTTTTAACTGGGTGTGGAGTTATGTTAATTATGATCGTGGCACTAGATTAATCACCCGTCAGATCAAGCCTAGGATAAGAAAAGAAGCAGCTTAACACCTTCTTCTTTAAAAATATTACTCGGCTTTGCCTCTCCTTTTATTCTGATGTTTTGTTGAATATTATTTGGAATACCAAGTTTCTAGAGTTTCTAACTCTCTGAGTTAATTCCTATCGAATGATCTATTTGCTAATGTGATTTTATCCGAAGTATATTCGCTGAAACTATGTTTTATGCGGTATTTTCCATTTTTAGTCTTGATGCTGCTGTATGTAACCTCTTGTCAAACTACAGGCAACGAGCTTGCAAATATTATTCATGCAGATCAGTATCTAAACGAGCTAGCATCAGATGTTCGATATGAGGTTCAAGTACTCTATACTCAGATTGACAGAGACTCTGCAAATAACCCCTCCTTCAGAACTTTTGACTTTCATGTCGATAGCACACGCTATTTTTATCCTGGGAGTACGGTAAAACTGCCAGCTGTCCTACTTGCACTAGAGAAGCTCAACGAACTAAATATTCCTGGACTTGATCGCAATGCACATCTGCGAATAGATAGCAGTTACTTGGGTCAAACAACGGTGTTGTGGGACTCTACGGCGTCGGATTTTCGACCTTCAATCGGACTCTATGCTAAGAAAATACTTGCTGTTTCTGACAATGATGCCTTCAATAGGTTGTATGAGTTTATTGGACAGGATCTATTTAATCAAAGGCTTAAAGAGAAAGGGTATGATCTGACTCGAATTGCACATCGCTTGAGTATTTCTCTTTCTAAAGAGCAAAATGCAGCAACCAATGGGTTTGTGTTTTATAATAGTGAGGAAACTTTATATGATCAACCACCCGCAGTTGGACTAGGTGATTACCAATCAAATGTAGATGTCGTAAAAGGAAAGGCCTATCAAAAGGATGATG
Source organism: Cyclobacteriaceae bacterium (assembly GCA_047627515.1). Classification (GTDB taxonomy): domain Bacteria; phylum Bacteroidota; class Bacteroidia; order Cytophagales; family Cyclobacteriaceae; genus JAYPLE01. The sequence continues at coordinate 10,131 of JBLHTU010000119.1, forward strand.
AGATTGTCCGAGAGCCGTTCGTTTTTACTGGTAAGAATGCTTTTGCCTTGAAAGATCAACACCAGATGATTAAAGCAATATTTTTCCCAAAACAGAGGCCCCAGGCAGCTTTCAATTTGACTGATGAGCAGCTAGATTTTGTACGGAAGCACATGCATACCTTACCAAGGAATACCAATATATTAGACTATCAATCTGTAGATCAGTACTGGGATGCCTATGGGAAATTTCTGATGTACGGGTCTGAGCCGGGCATTACGATTCCCGACAATATCAGGATTTATAATAAGATCGGGCTTGCCTACGGTTTTGCAATTGACAACGCCTACATTATCGATGTCAATGCAGAAATCGAGTTTATGATAAGTGCCGTTATTCACACCAATGCCAATCATGTGTACAATGATGGCCTTTACGAATATGAGGAAGTTGCATTTCCTTTTATGGCCAGGCTAGGTATGAAATTGTACCAATATGAACTAGAGCGCAAAAGAAATTTTCAACCTGATTTTACCTACCTTATCAAATAAGAACAAACCATGGATCAACCACATATCTCTGGAAAAGCCGTATTAATTACAGGCGGATTGCTAAACAGTATCAACGCCAAAACTGCGCATGGATTATTGCGGGTATCTAATCGTTTCGAGATCATCGGAGTGATCGATGAAAAACATGCGGGAAAAGATGCGGGAATAGTGGTGGATGGACAAGAATTGGGGATTCCTGTCGCTGGTTCGATCTCAAGTTTTGTAGCGTCCAATGATATGCCTAAGTATGCGATTATTGGTATGGCAACCAAAGGAGGCGTTTTACCAAAGGATTTGTATTCTTCGATCAAAGAAATCTTATCTATGGGAATACATGTCGTTAATGGCCTACATGAGCCTTTGGCAGAAATTGCTGAATTTAGAGAGGTAGCCTATGAATATGGGGATATTATCTACGATATCCGAAAGTCAAAGCCCTTCAAAGAATTGCACTTCTGGACAGGGAAAGTAAAAGAAATAACCGCGACAAAAATAGCTGTCCTAGGTACTGATTGTGCTTTGGGCAAACGGACAACTTCAAGGATGTTAGAAGCAGCTTTGATTGAGAATGGACTCAAGGCAGAAATGATTTATACCGGGCAAACGGGTTGGATGCAAGGAGCAAATTATGGTTTTCTATTCGATGCTACAGCCAATGACTTTATATCAGGGGAGCTGGAACATGCCCTGTATCAATGTTGGAAAAACGAAAAGGTAGATGTTTTGATTATGGAAGGTCAGTCCGGACTCCGGAACCCAAGTGGACCTTGTGGCTCAGAGTTCATCATTTCCGGTGCAGCTGACGGTGTCATTTTGCAGCATTCGCCTGTTCGTTCGAAATTCAAAGGAATGGAGAACTATCCATCAGATATGCCAGATATATTAGATGAGGTGGAATTGATCGAACGCCTGGGATCCAAGGTAATCGCATTGACGATCAACACCCAGCAGATGAATGAAGAGGATGTGAAGCATTATCGAGCAGCCTTGGCCAAAAGAACTGATATTCCATTCGTTTTCCCATTCTTTGATTCGCTTGCTCCAATTGTACAGGCAGTAAAAAATTTAAATAAAAAATAGCTATGAAAATATCAGATATCCGCGTCTATGACCGTGACTTAGGTACCAATAGACCGTACTCAATTGCCTATAAGACGGTCACAGAGGTTAAAAATGTTTTCG
>JBLHTU010000120.1:0-11639 GCA_047627515.1 Cyclobacteriaceae bacterium
ATGGTTATATCGATGCTTATCTCGCATTGGGAGACAAGGCTTATCTACAAACGGCCATTGCAAATGCCAAGTTTCTGGAGCAGAATATGATTATGCCCGATGGCAGTCTCTTGCGCAATTACAAAGAGGGTGATGCCAACATTTCTGCTTTTCTAGATGATTACGCTCTCTTAGCTGATGCGTATATCCAATTGTATCAAGCGACATTCGATATTCATTGGTTGGATCTCTCCAAAAAGCTTACAAACTACGCGATTGATCATTTCAGAAATGATGATAGCGGTATGTTTTTCTACACGTCCGATCTATCGGAAAACCTCATCGCTCGCAAGATGGAAATTACTGACAATGTAATCCCGGCTTCCAATTCAATCATGGCTCATGTGTTGTACAAATTGGGCCTATATTATTTCGAAAGTACCTATACATCTATGACCCAAACCATGCTGAACCATGTACAGGAAGACCTGAGTCAGGGCGGACCTTATTATGCTAACTGGGCCCGGTTATTGGGCATGATAGCCTACGAACCATTTGAGGTAGCAATCATGGGAACTCAAGCCAGTTCCCTAAACCTCAATATGCAGAAAAGCTATCTGCCTACTGCCATCTACATGGGTGGAACGTTGGAGAATCTACCGTCGCTTGAAAATAAGATGATCCAGGGTGAAGGGACTATCTATGTATGTAAGCACCGGGTCTGTAAGTTGCCAGTGACTGACGTGGGAGCCGCCTTAGCTCAGATCGCAGTTTGGAAATGAGCCCGAGACTCTAATCTAGTCGTGCATGTCTACGCGACTCGGTCTAGTCGACCACCACAAACAAAGAGGAATCAATGCCTGGAATCACTTCTAGTGCATTTTTATAGTAGATCTTTTTCAAGACAGAATCTGGGAGGGCCAAGCCATACATTTTCCAATGCGCATGACGTTTTCGATAATAATCGAAATACTCATCGCTGGTTTCCAGCACTCTGAAGTAAGTGTAATACTCTTCCTTGTTATAAGCGTCCTTTCCCATAAGCACCCGGTCTTGGTAATCGATCAACCAGGCTCTAGCTGTAACGGGCTGTCGACCTAGTTCAGCGAGTACTGCGCCTATTTCTGTATACACATTGGGCATTTCATCTAGCAATTGACCTAGCCGCGGCAAGTCATTGCCAAACCAACCCAGATGAGCGGCAATAAATTTAGTGTTCGCATGTTTTCGAAAGACATTATGCTGCTCGGCCATTACTTCCTCGAAAGAGGGGTTATTTTCTGGGTCTTTGTATCTGCTAGGATACTGCTTGAGCTCTAACCATCGCTCGTTATTCTTGTCTTTTGGCAACCAGAAAGCAGCCGGTTCACCGGTATGAATCAATACGGGAATGCCCAGTTCACCACATTTCGCCCAAATTGGGTCCAGTCGTGGGTCATCGACCTTTATTCTATTCCCTTCATTATCCGTTTCGGTCAGTCCTAAGTTTTTGTACACTTTCAGGCCTTTAACACCTTGATTGACAGCATCTTCCATCATTGAAAGTGTCTCGTTGGGCCAACCATCATCATCTAGTTGTTCAAAATCAATATTCATAAAAAGTGTGAAGCGATTACTGTACTTTTCATTGACATTGTCAAGCGACCATTCTAGGTATTTTCCTCTAAAACCACTCAAGTTCACCATCACAGACATATTTAGGTCGTCCATGTCCTTTACCAACTTATCCAGATCTTGAATAGGCATCGTAAACTGATGATTGTGCACATCTATGAAAGGGAATTTGGCCCTGGTGAGCAAGTGCTCCTCCACATTGAGGGTGGAGATAGGCTCGTAGGTCTCTACATCCATTACGTTGAGTCGGTATTGAACTTTACCGATCACCCAATAAGCAATACCCAGAAATAGTAATATCGAAATGGGCAGGAGTACCCATTTCTTTTTAGAGAAAGCCATTTGTTATTGTTGGACTATTGCGACGGCAAACAGGGTCTGATCCCAGCTAAAGTTAATAGTAGCACCTGTGTCTGTGGAAATCATCTCAATCGTGAATGTCTCCACTTCTGCAAGAGGCTGCTCAACTGGAGCATCTACTGTCAATAAATCTAAGGCATGATCAGGTTCCGTCGCACCAAAGAAAACATTAATTTCACTGTTCAATATGACCTTGAATGCATCGGGCCCAGGTACGGCATACATCCTGTAAGTACCTGCCGCGATTGGCTCACCAGCGAAAGTCACATCCTTGTTGAAAGTAATTTCTGTACCCGCATTAGCACCGAGCCTCCAGTATTTTCCGTAGGGCTGCAATGCACCATCTGCCTCAGCACCAAAGATTAGTCTTCCTTTTTTTGACGGTTGACTATAGGTAATAGACATTTCTAATCCACCTTCATTGTAGGTAGTCGTCGTGGTAGGACTTACCGGCGCTGCGATAAACAATCCGTAAATTGCCCAGCAAACAAAGAGTAAGAAGGCTATTCCTACACCAATTAAAATCTTCTTTATCATATTCGAATTATTTTGAGTTTAAATGTATGAACTATAAGTGGGATGAAGTGAATATATCAGTTTTTGGTTCGCGCTTGAGTCAAAGCATGGCGATCACTAGGATTGATCACCCTGAGTTTGGAGGCGATTGAGCCGTGCAGGCTAGGATCGAAGAGAGCGTTCCAAATTACATTATTCTAATTGACCCCTACAAATACTATTCAAACAAAAGCGCTTTTAAAGCAAAAGGCTACGTGATACATTTACTGTTATAAGGCAATAAGAACAAAAAATAGATATATGTACAAAGGCGTACTAACCAAAATGCGAACAGAATTTGGTTCACCCATTAAGTATTTCCTAGACATAGGAGAGGACCTATTGAATGTCAATGAGGTCTTGGGTGAGCAAGCTAAAATAGTGTTTGTAGGTTATCAATGCTTAAACTGTGGGAGCTCTCGAAAGACGTATAGAATGGGTCATTGCTACGATTGCTTCTACAAGATGCCTCAAACAGCAGACTGGATCATCAGACCAGAATTATCAAAAGCACATCTTGATATTGAGGACAGAGATCTCACATTCGAAAAACAAGTGCAACTAGCACCACATATTGTCTACTTGGCACTGTCAAGTAATGTGAAGGTAGGGGTCACAAGAAAAAACCAAGTGCCTACGCGGTGGATTGATCAAGGCGCCAGTGCTGCGCTGGAAATCATAGAGGTACCCAATCGTTATTTAGCTGGAATTGCCGAAGTAGCATTGAAAGCCTTTGTGGCTGACAAGACCAACTGGAGAAAAATGCTGAAAAATGATATCGAACAGGAAGACTTGTTTGCGTTTAGAGACAAGCTTTCACAATACATTCCCGAAGAGGTAAAACCTTATTTTCTGTCTGAGAATAAGAAAAAATGGGAATTGGATTTTCCGGTCCATCGTTATCCTGTAAAAATCAAAAGCCTTAACCTGGTTAAAACACCATTGTTTGAAGGCCGCCTAGTAGGTATCAAAGGACAATACCTACTATTTGAAGACGATACCGTTTTTAATGTGAGGGGCAATGAAGGTTCTGTGGTTGAGCTATCATTTACTTAATCTCATGATGGTGTGGCCGGCTAGGTGTGGCCGGCTAGGTGCGACCGGCTAGATGCGACCGACAATTCGGGCAGAAAAGCGGCACTAAAGTCAAAGGAAATTGTCTTTTTACCATTGGTTAAAAACACACTTTTATATGAATTTTATTAATTCAAGTTACCGGTGAACTTAATAGATGATTTCATGTTTATTTATTTTGCGTATGTTCGTACTTACGTAACCTAGATTTCCCTACTAAGGAATAAACTAGAGCAATTTTTCACTTACTAATAATCAGTACTATACGATGAGCTTCGACATTTCTCACTCTTCCAAAAATGCCAAACAATATGCCAAGCGTTATGGAAACCTAGAACTATGGGAGCACACGTCTCAATATGTGAATCCTACGTATCACGTTTCCGGAATGACTGAGCCTGAGCTCCCGGTTGTTTTGAACGAGGATCCTGAAAATGTCAATTTTGTGCAATGGGGATTTATGCCGTTTCAATTCGCGCCGCCGATCAACGGGAAGCCTATGAATACGCTCTATGCTAGAGATAATCGGATGTTTACCGAGACAAGCATTTATCGAAAATCTGCAGAAACCAGAAGATGCCTAGTTATGCTAGATGGTTATTTTGAGCACTACAAGAAAGGTGATCTCACATTTCCCCATTATGTTCAGCTGAAAACCAAAGAGCCTTTTATGGTTGCTGGATTGTGGCAAACCTTCACTGATCCCAAAGATGAGGTTAAAACCGACACCCTCACGATAGTAACTTGTCCAGCAAATAAGGAAATGGCTTGGCTTCACGATGAAAAGCCATATACACCGGAATCTAGAATGATGTTTATCGTTGATAAAAAAGATGATAATACCTGGTTGAATGGAAGTGTAGAAGAGGCCAAAGCTTTAATCAAACCATTACCAGACGGACTGCTTGACTATTACCCTTGTCAGCCACTCAAGACTGTCAAGAGGATGCACAGATTGTATATGGGAAATGTCCCTGCTTTACTCGAAAAAAAGCGCTACAAGGAATTAGAGTAAGTGTAAGAAGGCCTTAGATAAGCGCTAATCTACTATCGCTGCTTTGCCTCAAGTTTCATCTACTGTACTAGATTAGGTCTGAATCCAAAAACTCCGATCGCCTTAACTAATAGACATACTAACTGCCTACTAGCTTGTTCTTGATTTGTAATCAAGAGGATGCTAGTAATGCGATAGAAGGTGTCTTATTGGTTTGAAACTACTGTCAGGGTGAAGAGGCTCTATTCTAGTTGTGAAACACAATATTAGCTAGTCCAACGAAAAAAATCGGTAGCTGCGTGACCACTGAGTGGATTGTTGTGGGAGCAGTTTGATATGCTTAAAAATCTCAGGACTCACTACATAGCCAATACCCCATAGATTGATCGAGGCGGTCTTAAAATCACAAGTTTCCGAAAGACCAATTTTTGCACCTTCATGTGTCAAGGTCCATGATGCAGTAACCTGTTGCCCACCGGACAAATTGCTAAAGAAAAAATCTTGTGTAGGATGGCCATTGAATGTGATTTTTCGTTTGCCAATGTCAACGACTTTTTCATCATTAACCGTCTTATTAAAGCCATCAGGCTGGATTTCAAAAGGAAAGTCTAGCTCGTAGTCTGGTCCAATCCCTTCTCCATTGATAGCCATAAAGTTGTGCATGTATTCATCTGTTTCGATAATTTGCTCACCTCTATTAATTAATTCGTATTGAACATCGAAGCCATCTTCCTGCAACTGTATTAACTTCTTAAGTACGTATGCTATTCCATCACAAAAGGCAGAACGGCAGGTAATCTGAATTTGGTTTTCACCAGTGATTACTTCAAATTCTGCAGGTCTAATTTTATATGCTTGAGCAAAATCGTAAACATCTCCATTTTTTTGTAACAGACCCACACCAATTTTATGGAACCATTCTCCGTCTTTGATCGAGGCAAAACCAACTGCTTGCTCAATGCCAAACTCATTGTAAAAACCTCTGCCTTCCTGTGCACGGGGTCCTGTTGCTGATTCGGCGCCAGCAACGGGAATTCCCCTGTAGCTCACCTGCGTGATTTTTCCTGTCCAATCAAATCTAGCAGATTGATAGTTTTCGTCTGGCAGGTCGACCTCTATGATCAATTGTTGATTTTGTAATAGGTGTCCCATACTAATTACAAATCTAAAGGATCGAATCTACTTGACGATTGGACTTGCTGTTAGCTATTGCTATTGGCTTTGGCAGTGAGCTATTAGTAGGGTGAAGTTTGTAAGGGTTGCAAAATCAGGCTATTCGGTGGCTTCAACGCACATATCTCTGATGTATTGGTCTTGCAAGACATAATTCTTACTATAACCAATCCTAAATCTTCCTGCTGTTGTCATTTCACAATTAAAAACTATTTCAGCGCCATTCGAAATGCTATGAAAATCTGCATCTGGCTTTTTGGCAATTTCACAATTACTTGGTTGAGAAAAATCTCGCAAAGGATCTTGAATGATAAATGTAACTTCTCTTTTGATTTTTTCTAATAAGGTCTTGTTCTGCAGTTGACTAGCCAATTCATCTTCTGGAACAAACTCCAAATCACGACCGATATCCTGACCATGTCTTGATATACCGTTCGCATCTAGCAGAAAGTCATTAGTATACAGAGAATGAATGGTTCCGATAAGTATAAATTCTTTAGCCTTATTAAACTCTAATTCTTTGTAGGTGTCCAGTTGATTTCCATCATCCGCTACAAACTCCCCAATGGAACGCTCTAGTATATCGTACCAGATTTCGTGCTTTTGATATTCATATCCCTTCATTTTTTTTCCGTTAGGGTTTTCCTCAGGCAAGCATCTTATATAAGATACAACCGATTTTGCGAGGTAATGAAACCCACTTCTTTCTCTCAAAAAGGGTAGCTTATATTCTTCCTTCAGCTCCCATTTTCCTTGATATTTGTAACACTCATAATCACAGTCAGTAGGCAATTCTCTTAGCCCTTTGTACGGATTAATGAAGTTAGATTCAAACGTCCAGGTTAACATATCGTACTTCGAGTATTCGGCAGTTTCCGGCCGATTCAATAGTATCAGCAAATAAATAAATAGTCCACCAAGTACGATGCCTAGCGTAAAAAACATCATTCTTTTTCTTGGGGAAGCTAACGCACTTGACGGGTTGACATTGATTTTTGCGAATTTCTCCTCATACGACATCAGGGCAAGAATTCTTTCGGCATTTTGATTAACTCTATGATATTCGCCGGCGGTAGCGTGCTTATTAATCAGGCGAGAAAACTGCGCATCACTATATCCAAGCTCTCGTGCAATGGATGAATTTGAGGCTTCAACGAATTTATTCTTATCAAAATCAAACGCTCCATATAGCTTTTGTAATTTTAGAATAAATGTTTCAAATGTGCTTTCATGTTTCATTTTGATCGTTTACAACGAAATATAATCGTTGAAATTTGTTGAAATATAACAAAACTTGATAACGATTATTGAAGTAGGATTGCTTTTGTTTATTTCTGGTAGTATTAAGTTCAGTTTACCCCAAAAATGATTGAACTATGAAGAGACTTAAGTTTCTAATCTTTACTACGCTGACCCTGTTAGCTTTATCAGGCTACGGTCAGGTAAGCATATCAGGAAGAGTTCTTGATAACAATGGTGAAGCCGTCGTAGGAGCGACCCTACTTGAGCAGGGTACGCAAAATGGTACGGTGGCGGATATAGATGGTAATTTTCGATTGTCAGTTGCGTCCAGTCAATCAGTACTAATCATTAGTTCAGTAGGATTCAAAACACGCAATCTGTCAGTAGGTAATCAGTCAAGTGTCACGGTTACCATGGAAGAAGATATTGAGCAATTGGGAGAAATCGTCGTTACGGCATTAGGATTCGAAGAGGATAAAGACAGACTTGCTTACGCCTCATCTAATATTTCCAACGATGTTATTTCAAAAACCGGTGAGTCCACCATCATTAATGCGTTGCAGGGAAAGGCCTCTGGGGTCCGGATTTCAAGGAACTCTGGCGACCCGGGCGCAGGAGCTTTCATACAAATACGAGGTATATCTACGATAGACCGTGATGCGCAGCCATTGATAGTTGTAGATGGCATCCCTTTAAGTAACGACTCTAGAGGCGCTCAGGAAAACTTTGCTGCTCAATCCAGACTAAACGATATCAATCCAAATGATATCGAGTCCATGACGGTATTAAAGGGTGCTTCTGCTGCCGCACTTTGGGGAACAAGAGCATTGGGAGGTGTCATAATGATCACGACGAAAAGTGGAAAATACAATCAGGACGTGCAAGTAAAATTTAGATCGTCTTATTCAATAGACCAAATCAATAGAAGATATCCTGTGCAAACTCGATTTGGCCAGGGGGACAATGGAGTTTATAATGCTAGAGCAAGAGATTCATGGGGAGATAGGATTGCTGACCGCTCGGGCGGAGCAGATGAATTTGATACTTCGGGTGAATTTTTCATTGATCAGGATGGAAGGACCTATTACCCTATAGCATCAAAAAACTCTCAAGAAACTTTTGTGGATGACAATTTCGATAAGGTATTTCAAAATGGACAATTTCTGGAAAACAATCTGAGTGTAAGTGCTGGTAACTCGAAAAGCACCTTTTTTGCGAGTATTAGTGATTTTAATCAAGAGGGGATTGTACGAAATAATTCGGACTACAGAAGAACAACCGCTAGGGTAAACGTCAAACATGATTTTTCTGATAAGATTCAAATGAAGACGAGTACGACTTATGCTAAAAGTATCTCTAATCGTATCAGACGAGGTGCTACTTCTTCAGGTCTGATGCTGGGCCTACTAAGAAATCCTGCTGATTATGATATCTCAGGATATCGGGGGAGCTACTTTGCAAGTAGTACGTCAGCTCCTATACCAAATCGACAAAGAGCCTACAGAGAGCCATTGGGAGCCGATGGCACACCGACGTATAATAATCCATTATGGGCCATCAATGAGCAAGAAAGCTTAGTAGATGTTGATCGTTTTGTCACTTCCATGGAATTGATCGTTTCTCCTACTGAATGGTTAGACCTTATTGGCCGAGTTGGTATAGACAAATACGCAGAAGCAACGCAGGACTTTTCTACACCAGGTTCTGCTTCGACAGATTTAATCAATGGACAGTTTGAGAAGGGCTTAGCTCGAAACACCATATTTAATATGGATTATATCGCAAAAGCTGCTAAAACATTTAGTAAAGATTTTGACGGTTCACTACTGGTTGGATTTAATTATAACCAAAGAGAGTTGATTACGGATGGCTCTGAGATCAATAATTTTTCTGTATTTACGGATGTCGCTAGCGGGTTAAGAGACATCGATAATGCGCTCCCTGAGAACAGATTTGTTTCGAGCACATTTGGACAAGAAAGAACAGTTGGTGTTTATTCATCTGGTAACTTCTCTGCCTACAATATGTTCTTTTTTAATACTACGTTGAGAGCAGAATATGCCTCTTCTTTTGGTGCAAACTCAGATAAACCCTTCTTTTTTCCCTCAGCCTCTTTGGCATGGCAGTTTTCGCAATTGGATGCTCTTTCCAATATCAGTTGGTTGTCCTTTGGGAAAATCAGGGCCACTTACGGAGAAGTTGGGGTGCAACCAAGGCGATACAATACTAATAATATTTACGGGCCAGCAAACTTCAGTGATAACCTAGGGGGATCTCTCGTAGGTGGGCTTTTTGGTAACGGGGCATTTATTCCTGATCCAGCAAGAGGCAGTGCCTTCCTGCGACCAGAGCGTAAGAAAGAAACCGAAATAGGGGCGGACTTTAGATTCTTGAAAGACAAGCTTACCTTGAGTGTCACACGATTCTTTAATACGACTGAAGATGTACTTTTAAATTTTCCTATCGCTAATTCACGGGGTGTAACATCGCTGTATACTAATGGAGCAGAAATTCAAAATGAAGGCCTAGAGATTGACTTGGGCTATCAATTAATCAACAGAAACGACTGGAGATGGGATGTAGGCGTCATCTATTCTGATGTCACAAACAAAGTGACTAAGTTAGATTCCACGCTTAATATTAATCTTGGAGGTCTTGCCTCTGCTAGTGCCAGAGCACTAGAAGGATACCCATTGGGTGTCCTAGTGGGTGGTCGTATTTTGAGAGATGACGCTGGCAACAAGGTATTCGACCAGAATGGATTCCCAGAGCAAGACTTGACCACTGGTGTCATCGCCGATCCAAACCCCGACTGGCAGGGATCTGTTTTTACGACACTATCCTACAAGAAATTTTCACTTTCGGCCTTATTTGAGACCTTGCAAGGAGCTGATATCATGGCGGGCACCAAAGCTGTCATGTTAGATTTAGGCACTTGGGGTTCATCGGGCATTGAAACAACAGCTACTCAAAATTTACTAGACTTCGATGGTAACGTGATTCCTGCCGGAAACACTTTCAGAGGGGTAGTTGAGAACTTTGGAGATGGACCTGTTGCCTTGACCGAAGCTTGGTACAATGGTGACGGTGGCTTTTTTGGTGGAGGCAACGACGAACTATTTATTGAAGATGCTTCATGGACCCGACTAAGAGAGCTTACATTTTCATACTCGGCAAACCCAGAATGGATGGAGTCAAAATTGGGGATCAGTAATGCGCTATTTTCCTTCACGGGAAGAAACCTGCTACTGTGGTCAAAATTTGAAGGAAATGATCCTGATACAAACCTACAAGGGGTGAGCGTCGCACGAGGGATTGACTACTTCAACAACCCAGGCACTAAATCCTATGTTTTCACACTTGAGCTTACCTTTTGATTTATAAAATGAATTTAATCATGAAAAAGTTAATCGCAGTATTCACCCTGTCTCTGATGCTAATTTCTTGTGCAGAGCTTGTTGATGATCTTAATGTAGATCCAAATAACCCTACGACGGCACCTTATGACCTCGTTCTAACAGGAGCTCAGCTTGGAAATGTAGTACTTCAAACAGGTGAAGCAACACGAAAGGCGGGCATCTTCGCAGGTCAATACACAGGGCTTGATAGAAACCATTTGCTCTACACTACTTACAATGTGGCGGCATCTAGTTTCAACGCCGAGTGGAACAATGTCTATGTAGATGTAATTGTTAACACGAGGGTAGCAGAAGACCTTGCTCGAGACAGTGGGGTGGAAGGAATTACCACGGGTATCTTACAAATAGTCAGAGCCATGGCTTTTGGAACTGCTGCTTCTTTTTGGGGGGATATTCCTTTTGACGATGGAGGGTTTCCTGAGGTCATCAGTCCTGCATTTGAGGAACAAACAGTTGTCTATGGTAAGATTCAATTACTACTGGATGAGGCCATCAATAATCTAGCATCTGGTACTGGGCGTCCTGCGAATGGCGCTGATATTCACTTCAATGGTGATCCAGTTGCTTGGGCCGAAGTGGCCTACGCATTGAAGGCGAGGTATTATATGCATACCAGAGACTATGCAAATGCTTTCGCTGCTGCACAGAATGGCATTTCAACATTGGAGAATAGCTTGTTCTCCCCGCATGGCACGACTGTACCTGAAGCCAATCTTAATTATCAATTTCTCGAGATCGCTGTTAGAGGGGCCGACATGGTGACCTCTGATTTCATGGCAAGTCTTGTCGATCCAAATGCAGCAAACAGTCCTGATATTACCAACTACCGTGGAAATGCTAAAACAAATGAAACGGCAAGGTATGATTACCTTTTTAGAACCACTGGAGTAGGTATCCAACCAAACAGTGCGACAGGCATGGCTTCCATAGATGAGCCAGGCAGTATGATTACTTACCAGGAAACTTTACTTACTTTGGCCGAAGCTGGTACTAGATCAGGCGGTTTTGATGCTGGTTTGACAGCCATCAATAACTTTAGAGCTTTCATGGCAACAGGTGGGTACTTGCGGTCACCAAACCCCGCTGACATACTGTATGATGCTTATGTGTCTGCAGATTTTGACAATGGCGGCATAGCAAATCTTGACGGGCAAACTGCTGACGACGCATTGCTTCGAGAGATTCTAGAGGAGCGATATATCACCCTTTTTGGTACGGTTGAAACGTTT
>JBLHTU010000121.1:0-11594 GCA_047627515.1 Cyclobacteriaceae bacterium
CCGAGGTCTACTAACTCTGCTCTGTCATACGTCTTCCAGTTCATAATCACGGTAACAAAAAGTAAACTGAGCGTTAATCCAACAAAGAAAAAGAGTTTGGTAAGTGATTGATTCTCATCATATCTCATGTTTTTTAAACTGAAGAGATCTTCTAGCCCTGTTTTCGTGAACTGATCAGATTGCAGCAATCTACTAGCTTCTAGTGTTTGTGGTAAACTTACATGATGGGCTAAATCGACGGTTTGTTTGCTAGTCGTTTTCATCACTTTGTTTGTTTGGTCTATAGCTAAGGTGCCGAAAAAGATGAAGCAGAAACATGACCTCGATCAGCAGCACAAATGATTCACATCAAATATTCCTTCTCAATGTCAAACAAGTTTCGATAAATGATGTTAGAACCAATAAATTAGCAAAGCTGTGTAATCAGTCATTAGTCTGAATTAAACACATATGATTGGTAATAAATACCGCATCTTTGCTTATTAACATAAATTACATTAATAATTAAACTGTAGATTAAAGGATTAACCCTAAAATTCATCTATTATGAAGTCGAACAAATTTTTAAAATTATTAGCGATGGTCTTTACATTGACCTCGATGATCGCTTTTACGAGCTGCGATGATAGCGGTGACGATGAGCCAGAAGTAGAACCAGATCCAACTCAAACGATTATGGAAATCGTCAGCACGACTGATGGATTTGATTCATTGAAAAAGTATTTGGAATTTTATCCTGATCTGGTATCTGTATTGAGCGGAGCTGGTGATTACACTGTTTTTGCACCAGATAACAATGCCTTCATTGGTCTTCTAGCAACACCAGGTTTCCCTGCAGATATCCGTTCTATCAATCCATTGATTGTAAAAAGCGTTCTATCTTATCATGTATCAGGTACTCGATATGAGGCAGCTGATCTTGTTGCAGGTACAAGCATCTCTACTGTGCAATCAGAAAGCATTATTATTAATGATGATGGAACATTACTTTCAGGAGCTACTAATGCAGCCATCGTAATCACAACGGCTGATGTCAAAGCGACAAACGGTGTGGTTCACATTATTGGATCAGTTATGATCCCTCCTACTGTTGGAGCATCATTGACGCCAATACTAGGAACGAATGCTGGTAGTTTACTTCTTGGTAGTGTGTTTTCTAATCTAGCGCAGGGTATTGGTATTGCAGATGCATTTGCTACTGAGAATGGACTCCCAACACTAATTTCTATATTAGCTGGTCCTAATACGCACACAGTATTTGCTCCTACGAATGGAACATTTGCTGCAGCTGCAGCTGGAGCCGATGTCACTGTTGAGCAATTCATAGGTTCATTGACAGGCCAGCAGTGGTATGGTATTATCGCCAACCACGTTGTGCTAGGTGATGTAACAGCTGCTGATTTAACAGGCGATGCTGCATCTACAACAGGAGTGACGTATACAAGTGCACTGGCGTTAGCACCAGACGTATTTAATCCGCTGTTCTTCTTCTACAACGCTGCTGGAGCAACCAACGGAATTGGCGTTTTCATTGATGCAAACAGAGACGTAGTCCCAACTGATGCGGCAACATTTGCAAACTTTGATGCTGAAGTAGCTCTACCAGATGCTGCTGTCAATTCAAATGGACGAGTACATGTAATTGCTGGTGTATTGAACCCTAGCTAATAACTAACAATATTATCATTAAAACCTCTCAATCTAGATTGAGAGGTTTTTTTTATACCAAAAATTTCGTTCCGCAAGTTTTACAGAAATCAGCATTAAGCTCGTTATCATGACTATCGCATTTTCGGCAAGTTTTATACTTTTCATTGTTTTTCCGCTCTTGCTGCTTAGTACCCTCCGCTGCTATTTCGGCTGTCACAATACCAGTTGGTACTGCAAGGATCGCATAGCCCAATAGCATCAGCACGGCGGCAAAGGTTTGCCCAATAACAGTCTGAGGAGCGATATCTCCATAGCCTACAGTAGTAATGGTAACAATAGCCCAGTAGATACTTCTTGGAATGGAGGTAAATCCATTTTCGCCACCTTCCAGCATGTACATAAATGTGCCCATGATCACCGCAAGCGTTAATACTCCGCCTAGAAATACCAGCACCTTATAGCGACTTGCCTGCATGGCCTTAACAAGTACTTGTGCCTCACTGACTTGACGAGTGAGTTTCAAGATCCGAAATACGCGAAGTAAACGTATCGCTCTGATAACGACCAGGTAAGTTCCACCTGTAAAAATCAAAGCTATGTAACTAGGTAAAGTGGCCAGTAGGTCAACAACTCCGAAAAAAGAGCTTGCATATTTATGGGGCTTAGGACTTACAAGAAGTCTAAGTACATATTCAATCGAAAAAAAGATTGTAAACACCCATTCTATTATCTCCAGCTCTAGATCATATTGATCATGAATCACCTGGACACTTTCTAGCATCACGACTAGAATACTGCCAAGAATTAACCAAAGTATTAGGATGTCAAATCGTCTGCCAGCTGCTGTACTAGTGCCGAAAACCATGACAAACAAGCGATCCTTAAGAGAATGAGAAGAATTCATAAGTGAAAAGGTATAAAAAAACCCGCAAAGCGGGTTTTTTGATTTTAGATAGTTGGTTACAATTAGTTCATCAACTCATCGAATGTGATAGATATATAGTAGATCGCTCCTATGTTTGGTGCGCCTAAGGTCATCAAGTAAGACTGATTTGTAAGATTAGACCCCCCTACGCGAAGAATTGACTTCATGTTAGGGATTTTGTACGAAATCTGACCATCCAATGTGGCGTAACCAGGTACATCCCCTCTGGCAAATGCTGACTCCCATCTAAAGGCATCTTGCCATCTGTACGTAAAATTAAAGCCAAGCCGATCAGTCAGCTTTCTGTTACCGAACTGAACATTAAATTTGTGTTCTGGCGTATTGAAATCATTGATCGTACCTTCATCATAACCTCCAATGAACTGATTCCAATTATAATTTCCACTAACCGAATAACCTTTACCAATCTCATAATCTAAACCTATTGCAGCTCCTTGCGTTGTCACTTGCTGATTCAAATTTGTGTAAATACTGTACGTATTAGAAGATGAGCTGCTTACTAGCGAAGCAGGATTGACACTTCCTGTCCCGTTATCAGCTCCGACAACTACGCCAATCTGCGTGATAAAATCGGTGTATGTGCTGTGGTAGTAAACCGCATCGATTAACAATTTATTATTGATTAAGCTTTTGTACCCTACTTCAAATGATTTGACACGCTCAGGTTTCACAGACTCAAAATCACCATCACCATACTGCTCCAATATACTTGTGTCAAATGTACCCGTACTGAAGAAATTATTCCTGTAAGCAAGTACTGAACCCTGGTCATAGTAAAAATTCTCTCCAGGATTTGGTAAATATTTTTCGTAAAATTCCGGTAGACCACCTAGCAATCTTGAGGATATCACATCTAGATCGATGTACTGCCCCTGAGTGGTCGGCACTCTAAAACCGGTCTGGTAGGACACTCGAATGTTATGATCTTTTGCTACACTAAATACACTTGACAGACGCGGATTGACCTGACCGTCAAAATTCTGGTTCTTATCATACCTCAAAGAGCCCGATAGCTTAACAAAGTCATTCAATCGCTTAGCAGCTTGAGCGTACGCTCCAAACTCACTGATTTGAATCGCTCCAGCTGTATCAGCAAAAATTGTTCCCTGAGAGTTCAAGTTGTACGTCCTGAAACTTGCTCCGACTTGCAAATCCATCCAATCAATCTCATTCTTGAAGTCATATTGACCTTCTGCGTGATACATACCCGACTTATCGGCAAACTTAGGTCCATTGGGCACTGTTCCATTAATTGCTGCTGCTTTCGCTGCATCAAACTCTGGTGTGCCCGGAGCAAAATTGTAAATATCATCTATAAAAGATCTAGCAGTTGTATGTGCTGCTAACTCATACTGCGCTCTTGTTGCAGCGTCGAGGCCACCAATTTCACCAGGAGCTAATCCTCCTAATTCCCCATTACCATTTGCCAGAAACTGGACATAAGCCAGCGCATAAGAAGTCAAAATATTGTTGACTGATTTACCCGGAGGAGGCAAAAACTCAACGTATCGTTGCGATCTAGGAATCGATTGGAAATTGAGCCCCCCTTGATTGGCAAATTCTTCATTCATTTTAAGTGCCAAAAACTCCGTTATGTAAGAGTCGCCAGAATTCTCAAATGTACCATAAGCACGTACAAAGAAGTTATCCCCTCGTAACTGAACTCTGTGTTGTTGTATTCCAAAATTTGACAGTGAATAGCGTTGCGCTCCTGTATAGATACTAGTCCCGAAACCAGCGTTATATAAATAAGAAGCTTCTACCTTGTCATTTAATCTATAATAAAGACCGGCACTGGCTTTCATATTTTCAGCGCCATAATTGATCAAAGACTCTTCTTCGAAGGGTGTCAATGATACCACATGATTTGGTAAATCGGTTGCATAGTCTAACATAGAAAATCCATTCCCTGTATTATTAGCTCTGAACGTAGCCTGAAGACCACTATTTAGACCTAATGCAGCTGCCTGCCCTAGCAATGCTAAGCTGGCTGCTGCTTCATCTCCATGAAAATGAAGCCTATCTGCACCAGGATTAACGCCTCCAACTCCAGCAAGTGGATTGAAAGCTGCATTCCTATCAAAAGCATCTGTTCCTTGCCAGTCTTGCGCTTTGCTATAAGAAGCATTTACCTTAAAGGCAAACTTGTCATTAAAGGCTTTTGCATAGCGAATCGAACCTTCATACATAGGACTGGTAGCACGGTCTGCGTTTGGTCCGACATGGTTCACCCCTTGCTTAAAGAATGCGCTTAAACCCTGATAGTCAAAAGCGTTCTTACTGTTGATGAGCAATACGCCGTTAAAGGCATTTGGACCGTAGAGTGCGGAAGAAGCACCCGGAATAAGCTCCACTGATTCCACATCAAGCTCGGAAGGCCCGTTTAGGTTTCCTATCGGGAAATTCAAGGCTGGCGCTTGCGTATCCATCCCATCTATCAATTGAACAAAACGTGTATTTCCTGTACTTCCAAAACCTCGCGCATTAATGATTTGAAAGTTGATGCTACTACTTGTAACATCTACTCCCTTAAGGTTTGCAATGGCTTTATAATAGGTATCTGCTGAGGTGTTAACGATGTCCAAAATATCCATTTTCTCAATAGAAACGGGAGATTCAAGGATACTTTCTTCTACCCTTGACGCTGAAACAACCACCTCTTGACCTAGCATCGTAGATTCTGTCAAGATGATTTCAAGACCCGATGTATTTGCTTCCGTGATTTGTATCTCCTGCCTTTCAAATCCTACACTCGAAATCACAAGTGACACGGGTGGTGCCGATTTGATATTAAGCTTAA
Organism: Cyclobacteriaceae bacterium; assembly: GCA_047627515.1. Lineage (GTDB taxonomy): Bacteria > Bacteroidota > Bacteroidia > Cytophagales > Cyclobacteriaceae > JAYPLE01. Next base: position 5,397 of record JBLHTU010000121.1, read on the forward strand.
ACTCACCTTCTACATTGGTAATTGTACCTAACACTGTTCCTTTCACAAGTACATTCACTCCAATAAGTGCTTCTCCATTCGATCCATCGAGAATTTTACCACTTACGGTAGTCTGAGCCATGACCCACGACGCGGAGCCTACCATAAGCAGAAGCAGACATATTTTTTTAAAGAGTTTTACTATCATTTATTCGGGCTGTTTATTGAAATTTTCTAATTTTTAATATTAGCGAAAAATAATAATAAACTAGCAATAGGAAGCATCTAAAGGCTCTTGAAATTACATAATAGGCAAAAAAAAATCCTGCAGATGCAGGATTTCCTCTTAAAATACAATTTAAGACTACATCTCGTTTTTTAAGTGCTCTACCAATTTATCACACAGTTTATTAATCTCTGCAGACATATACTCATCTCCAGTGCTATTAAGCAAAGTCTGTGAAATACCTCCTAAGCAATCAACGTAGAACCTCTTCATCTCATCTGTCGGCATATCTTTTGACCAGAGGTCTATGCGTAAAGTGTTCTTATTTTCGTGATCCCAAAGAGATAAGCTTACTGACTTACTTTCAGAAAACCCCTTCCCATCATTCTCATCAGCATCCCATAAAATTTTCTCTGGAATATCATTATCATCTAACTGGACCTTTAATTTTATCTCAGACTCTTTCATCAAGGCAAACTGTTTACAAAATCTTCATAACTAAACATACTTTCTTCAATAGGCGTAGTATCACAACCTTCCTCTGTGGCTTTCGCATTAATATCTACTACTCGGTTAGCCGGTGAGGGATGCGTACTCAAAAACTCAGGGCCTCCAGCTCCACCTTGCGCTTCTATCAATTCAAAGAATCTTGCGGCACCATTACATGCGTAGTCAGTCTCTGATAAATAAATAACAGAGTACTCATCAGCTTCTGATTCATCAGAACGGCTAAACTTTAAGCCAAGAAATCCACCAATCACCTCTGCAAGCTGAGCAGATGATCCCTCTCCAGCTACAATAGATAGTAGCGTCTGCACACCTACATTCTTAATCATCTGGTTGACTGAATGTCTACGGTCAGAATGCGCAATCTCATGCCCCATCACACCTGCCAAATCATCGGCCTTTTCTAAATATTTGATCAGACCTGTATAGACATATATATAGCCTCCTGGTGTTGCAAATGCATTAAGCACGTCATCTCGCTGAATAATTTTCAACTCATAAGGGAAGATATCTTCATACTGAACTGCCCCACTTTGTAATATGGCATTTTTCATCGCATTAAGATACGTGTACGATTCAGCATAGACCGCCGGGTCCAAAATAGGAAATTCATCTGGGCTATTGGCAATCTGTTGCGAAACTTGCAAACCTAGCGTTACATCCTCCTGAACCGGAAATATTAGCTCTTTTAGTAAATCTGCTGCTGATTTTTCCCCACAGGATTGAGCAAAGCCCAATACAGCGATCAACGACAGCATAATTATATGTTTCAAAATCTTCATTTTCATAAATTCTCTAGCCATTCTACGGCATTTTCTTGATCTTTCCTCAATTGCGCTTGAAGAGCTTCCAGTCCACTAAACTTCTTTTCCTTTCGCAGCAGACCTACAAACACTACAGTCAAAGTCCGACCGTATATATCTTCGTCAAAATTAAACATATTTACCTCTATCGTCTTAGTTTGACCTGATACAGTTGGCCTCTTTCCGATATTTAACATTCCCTTCACTGTACGACTACCCAACTGAACAAGCACAGCGTACACACCATCGCTAGGAATCAATTTATACTCTTCTGGGACATAGATATTAGCTGTTGGAAAACCAATACGGCGCCCGATCTGTTCCCCTTTAGTGACGATACCTGTCAAGCTATAACTTCTACCCAGGTACTCATTAGCAAGGTGAACATCTCCTTGCTCAAGCGCTACCCTTATTTTTGTCGAACTGACACCTACTTCATCCAGATCTTGTCTGGGTATTTCTTCGACTTTAAACCCATACACTTCCTCGCGCGATTTGAGATAGTTAAAACTTCCTTCTTGGTTTTTTCCAAATTTATGATCGTATCCAAGTACCAACTTTTTGGCATGCATGCCCTCAACGATCACCTGATGTATATACTCATCAGCACTTAACTGCGAGAAAGCACGTGTAAATGGGATTTTGACTAAGTAGTCAATACCGCATTGAGCAATTAGCTCTGCTTTTTCCTCAAAAGTTGATAGCAGTCTTAAACTTTCAGGAGACTTACCTAGAACAAACCTTGGATGCGGCCAATAAGTGATCACAACACTCTCGCCATCTTGTGCTTTCGCTTGCCCAACGACGTCTCGCAAGATCTTTTGATGACCAAAATGTACGCCGTCAAAAGTACCGCTGGTTACTACCGGATACTTTAAATCAGGTAGACCTGCAGAACTACTAACTATCAGCATCTTTCCATTTTACTAAATCCTCTAATTGGTACGCGTCTTTGAGATGATAGTCTCCAATTCTCGTCCTACACAAGGCCTTCAAATGAGCTCCCACACCCAGGATTTTACCCATGTCATTCGCTAATGATCTAATGTAGGTACCCTTGCTGCAATCGATTTTGAAATGGATCTCAGGAAGGGACATCTCCGTTACTTCAAAACTTGAGATCTCTACTACGCGCTCCTTTAATTTGACCTCTTCATTTCTGCGAGCTTTTTTGTATGCCCGCTCGCCATCTACTTTCACTGCCGAATAGATCGGAGGTACCTGCGTAACAAAACCCGTTAGTTTTTTGGCCGCAGCTAGTACATCCTCACTTCGCACGTGCTGACAATTGGTCTCAGAGTCGTAGGCTGTTTCGAGATCATAAGATGGTGTAGTTTTGCCTATTTCAATAATCCCTGTATATGTTTTAGAGGCACCTTGAACTTCATCGATCTTCTTAGTATTCTTATTGAGACCCAAAACTAATAACCCAGTAGCTAAAGGATCTAGCGTTCCTGCGTGGCCTATCTTCTTTGGACGTAGAGCAAACTTCAGCTTTTTGACAACGTCAAACGAGGTCCAGGTCAATGGCTTGTTTACTAACAGAAAAACATTGTCTTCTTGGAAATTCATACAACAAGAGTACTAACGATTGCCACAATTCCTACGAATGCACAGTAGTAGGCAAAGAAACTCAACTTACCGTTTCTAACTAATTTGATCATCCATTGACAAGCAACTAAACCTGACAGAAAGGCGGCAGTAAATCCCATTAAGAGGACACTGTTACTGAGCGAGTCTGTTGCTACTTCGGCATCTAGATAATCCATGAATTTGAGAAATGAGGCCCCCAAAATCGGTATTAACACCATTAAAAAAGAAAATTTAGCTGCCTTGGAGCGTTCAACACCTAATAAGAGAGCTGTAGAAATCGTGGCTCCAGATCTTGAAATCCCAGGCAGAATGGCAAAAGCCTGTGCAAAGCCAATAAGTATGGCTTTAACAAATGTCACTTCACCGTTTTGTCTGGCTGCATAATGACTAAAAAGAAGCAAAGCCGCAGTCAAAAGAAGCATAGCTCCAACTAAGAGAAGATTACCCGTAAAAAAGGACTCAATCTGCGACTCGAATAGCACTCCAATCACTCCAACAGGAATCATAGATAGTAAAATCTTAGCAGCAAATTTTGTAGACTCATTCCACTTAAAAGCAAACAAGTCAGATAGAATGGTTAGGATGTCTTTTCTAAACACTATGATTGTGCTCATAGCGGTAGCAGCGTGTACAACGACAGCAAACAATAGATTTTCTGTAGTACTGACACCAAGTAATACACTTCCTATCTCCAGATGTCCACTACTACTTACTGGTAGAAATTCGGTTAACCCTTGAACAACTCCCAGTAAAAAGGCTTCAAATAAATTCATTCATCCAGCTTCTTATTGTCTGAAGTTTTTGGCTTGTAAAGGATAGCCACGAATTGCACCATAAAACCAAGAAATACCACAATAGGACCTAGGGTTAATCCCAAAAAACCAAACCCATAGGGTTCTGAATCAGCCGACATAATAATAAAGCCAACCACCAATGTAACCAAGCCAACCAGCATGATGATGTAATTGATCTTTCCAAATGCAAAACCAGAAGTGTTACTCATATTTTCTACTAATAAAGTTCATCAAGGGATGTTTTTAAATATTTGCGTACGGCAGTAAAAGTACTCAGGTAGGCTACAAGAACCCCAACCACGATCAGAACAACAAAGAGTATGTTCATTCGCATGGTATCCTCTATCATGTTCAAGTCGGATACTTCGCGCAGCAACATCGCATTGACCGTAAAGAGTCCCAAGGCGGCTAGCACACCTGCAATCGCGCCGTACATCACAGCTCTACTCAAAAAAGGTTTGTTAATGAAGCCTGATGTCGCACCCACAAGCTGCATACTTCTAATCAGGAATCGTTGGGAGTAAAGAGCAAGCTTGATGGTGTTATTAATTAAAATGATGACAATTAATAAAAACAACGAAGCGAAGCCAACCAAAATAGCCCCAACCTTCGCAAGGTTATCGTTGATTTTTTCGACCAAGGAAGCCACATAATTGACCTCATACACTCCCCCAAGTGACTCAAGATCACTGACAACCATGTTCAAACTATCACTAGCAAGGTAATTTTCGTTGATCTTGACGATCAGCACGTCCCGAAGGGGATTATCACCCAAGAATTCGCTGAAGTCTTCACCTGTATCCGATAAAAACTCTCGTGCTGCTTGCTCTCTAGAGATATACCGAATGACTTCTGATCCTTCCACTTGACCAATATATCTTTTTGCTCCGATGATTTTTTGCAGCCGAGATATCTCTGTTTTTGCAATTGGCTTATTGAGGTATACTTGAACCTCAACGTTTTCTTTGATAATTCTAGTGAGCGAATTCGTCTTGATGAGTATGATTCCAAATAATCCAGAAACGAATAAGGACAGAAAAATACTGAATACTACACTTACAAATGGGTAGCTTCCTAGTTTCTTCTTTCTTGTGGAGGACTTTCGCATCAGACCCAAAATTAGTCAAACGCAGCCAAGCAAAGTTTAACTTTTACTCTTTTTAACTATTTGTTAGAAAGTAAGCTGTCCAGTTTTTCATATAAGCTTTGATCGTTGATCTTACTTAAAGCCTGAAACTCATGGTTCAAGCCAAGTAGATAGAATTCGGAGCCAGTGTGTAGATACAGCTGCTTCTCATCGTCTTGGTTGATCTCCAGTATGTCATATTTACCTTCTGGAAACTCCCCCTTCAATATTAACTTACTATCAAAGTACTTATAAGAGGGTTGATCTGCGCTACTAATCACTTCCAGTTCGTAATCATTAAAAGGCTGATCCATGGATAGAACTGAGCTCAACCCAATTGACATGTACGACTCTTCTTCCTGCATTACCTCTTCGGAAGCGTTAAGATCAACATCAGGCATGGCTACCTGAGGCACAAACTCATCACGAATAGTTGGTTTTTCTTCCGGGTAAGGGACTATCTCAGGCTTTTCACTAATAGACCCTATTTCTTCTTTGATACTTTTCTCTGGTAGTTCAATTTGCACAATTTCTTGACGAGACTGTGGAGTTACCATCTCTTGAGTTACTGGCTCTTCAAGAGCTACTGGTTGCTGTGTGCTCCCATCAAAATACAAGTAAGCGACGACGGCAGTTGCAGATAATAAAGATGCTGTTATGGCAGGTTTAAACCATGAAGAATAACTGATTGTACTCCATACAGAAGTTGATACAGGAATAGAGGCGAGTCGGGCTTTTAACTGTTGCTTTCTAACTGACTGCAGACCTGAAACGATACTTTTTTGAAAAGCTACTTCTGACGCAAGTTCTTTGTCCGCACTCATCAACTCAGTTATGCGCTGATCTTCTCCTGCGGACGATCTGCCAGCGACAAAATCGTCTATTAGATCGGATGTGATACGTTTATTTTCCATCAATTAAAAAAGTCGCCTCTCTCGTATTGTTGCTTGACCAATGCATCAAGCCTTTTTTTACATTTATACTTTTTTGTTTTAGCAGTATCAGTATTAGCAAAGTTCATTTTCTCTGCAATGTCTGTCATAGACAAACCGTCAAAGTAATGATACATCAAGATGCTCTTGCACGGATCTCCCAACGTTTCAATACAGCCTACGATGATCTCGTAGTTCTGATTTTCCTCGTGTGTCTGATACGCTGTACCATCTTTCT
>JBLHTU010000122.1:0-11493 GCA_047627515.1 Cyclobacteriaceae bacterium
TCGCTGAATTGATAGTCAGTCACGTAGGGTAAGTCATAGGTATTACCCGTACTTAGTTGGCGAACGGTCAGTGGATACCCATTCTTCTTATTTGATTTTTTTAGTTTTTTGTTGGCAGTATCCGGTTGCAGTATCGTTTGATAGGCAAGCCAGTCTGCAGCTTTTTTAGGCATTTTAAATGATTGTAAATACGGCAGCTTTATCATTTCTGCAGTGCTGATTTGATAGATAGCTAATGAATCACTCGGCAAGTCGTCTTTCTCAGTTTTGATTCTTTTGAGTCTTCGCAAGGTGGTATCTGATGGTGAGATTCGAAAAACCAATTGTTGTCCGTCATAGGAGAGTGCGCCCTTTGACCCGCGGTCATAGTGAAGGACATCCTTTCCACTCACATCTGAGAGCTTGATGATCGGATCTGCATATCCTTGTGATTCCAGTTCATAATAAACATACTTTCCATCCGCGGTAATAGCTGTTTTATTGACCGCACGCCAGACATCGTAGGCATCGTGATCAAGTATTTTTTTACTTTGAGCTTGTGCTGCAAGTACAAGTAGCATGCCGACTACCATTCCAATTATCTGCTTCATATCTTTTAATTTCTAGAAAATTAACACCTAAGACGCTAATACTGAGGGTGATTGTGATAACTGGTAGTTTGATACTCTTATCAAGCACCATCAGCGATTTTTTGAAATTAGTGTGAGTTCAGATAGGTAATGGCCTGAGGTTCATTCAAGCATTGTGGTTATAATTTTACTTTATCAATAGCGAAACTGAAAAACGATTATCCCGGATTCGTTTAACTATGCTATTGCTAGTACGCAAATGCATAGTAGTAATTCATGGTGAAATTCCAGATCACCACAAGCACAATGGCTATTAATTTTGCAGGGTAAAATCTCACTTTGTAGCGAATCAAGATGAAAATAATCAAGTTGCTCAAACCGAGACCTACCAACGAGATAAACAGGAAGAGGGTGAATTGCTCTGCAATTGAAGGGTCAGTATTTTCGAACGTCCAGGTGCGATTAAAATAGTAGTTGCTGATAACTGCCAGCACAAAACCAGCACTATTGGAAAGATATTGATTCAGTTTAAGCTTCTCTTTGCACAAGTAGGTCACGCCAAAATCAATCGCCAAGCCGGAGAAACCAACCACTCCGAATTTTAGAAATTTCAATATGAGTTCCTGATTCAAATCTTACCAGTTATTTTTAACGCCTATGTTCAAATCTAATGTGATCCAAAGACTAGCTGCTAGTAATCAGCTCGTTTTTTTGGTACTGCTTGGCTTAGCCGCGATCATGAGATTGCATACCTACTTCCCGTTAACGATTGATTACGACGAGACCACGTATGCTTTGATGGCCGATCAGATGTTACAAGGTGACCTGCTTTACAGGGATGTGATCGATATTAAGCAACCTGGCATTTTTCTGATCTTCGCCTTTTTGCAGCTCGTATTCGGTAAATCAGTGCTAGCCATCAGATTATTTGCTATGCTTACGATAGCTTCCTCTGGTTATCTCCTTTATCGCATCAAAAGGCAGTTGGGATTTGCTTTTTCTCCTTCCCTTGCGTCCGGCGTCGTGTACGTTTTGATGTTCAATTTTTACTTTGGTTTTTCTGCAAATACTGAGGTGTTTTTTATTGCGAGTGCAGTTTTAGGGATGTATTTGTATTTCTGTCTGTCATCGAATTGGCGATATCTCCTGGCAGGGTTAGCTTTTGGTGTTGGTTTCATTATTAAGCAACATGTGATTTTTGACTTCGCTGCTTGGGGGCTGTTCTTACTCATTATATCAATCTCTAGTAAGTGCTTCAAGCGTGATTTTATGTGGCTTTCGCTCGCCGTCTTAGGGTTCTTGCTGCCTTATGCAATTGTGCACATCTACTATTTATGGATTGATCAATATGCATATTATCACTTTGTCTCTTATGTAGCTCCCGGCAACTATTCTAGTGCACGTGATTGGTTGGCATCTACCAAATTTATCATAGACGGATTGATCGTCTATTTGCCATTTGTTTTACTGGGTATGTTGGCATTGAAGGGGCCTAAGTGGCCAAAAAACACATTTTCTCTATTTTTTCTACTATTGATTTTTGATCTCATCGCTATCAGTGCGACTGGTCAACTGCATCCTCATTACTATTTGCAGCTTGCTATTCCGATCAGTTGGTTGGCTGGTCAAATCGTTACTTTGCAGTGGGTCAAAGGTATTTTCCAGAAACGATTGGCGTGGCCTGTTATAGTGTTGGCCTTCATCATATATGGGGTGCTCATTAGTAATTTCTACTACAAACGATACTTCGTGAAGCCCAATCGAGCAGAGCAATTTGTAGCGTTTCTCGGGCCACTGATCACTGATAGTACGACCATCTATACGGGAGATGCGCCACAATTTCTTTATTGGTATTTTGACAAGAAGTCACCGACACCTTACATACACTCGTCACTGATGCTGCAAGATTCACACATTCAGACACTCGATATAGATGTGAAAGAAGAATTGGATCGGATCTATTCTGATCGGCCTGACCTGATTATTCTGTCAAAGAATTATCGCTACCAGTGGTTTCAAGAACAGGTACGTGCCGAATATCAGATAGTCGGTGAGGTGAGCAAGTATGAGATTTATTCAATCAAATAAACGGCTCTGCTTGATCGAGATTGCTTTTACTTTCCAATCAAAATGAAGGGTGCCCAATAGTCAGGCTGCTTGTAGTCTTCGGAGGCAATGAGCTTTAATTTGGCGGTACGGCTGCAGGTGAATATTACAGTGCGTGATGGAATTTTTCGAAATAAGTAAGTCAGATTTGGGCTTTTGTATTCATTCTATTAATCTTTCTTTTAAGTACTAAGAATATCCAAATAGGGCTTAAGGAGCTCATTAAGGTTTAAATTTGCACCCAAAAAGCAGCTTTTTGCAAGAGTTAAATATTGTCTGGCAATCTTCAGCTTCTAATTCATAATAGCGTGAGGCGTTATAGTAGTCCCCTCCTCAAAATAGCTATTGCCATCTTGGGCCTGTACAGCTACACTTAGCAGCATAGCAGTTATCAGTAAAAAATGTTTCTTGATGGCGATGAAATTTAGTGCACATCAAAGCAACAGATTTTACGTCCTTAAGACAATACCATGAAATACGTACTTACTGTCAGTCTTAGATAGATGCCTGGGTATAGGTAGGCTAAGTGAGCCCGGAAATGATATTGGTTTAGTTAGATTTATTGACACGCTCCGCCTTTAAACAAAGAAATGAGTCTTCAAGCAGTACGTTTTTTAGAATAGAAAGCGATCGTTTTCAACTCGAAACGACCGCTTTCTATTACTAAGATGCACCTAGTTTGATATGATGTGAATATTGGATTAAGGCTTCTTGTCAATCATGAGTAATTCATTCATGACGATCTCCGTTACTGTGCGTTTTTCACCCTCCTTTTCATAAGAACGATTGACCAACTTACCTTCAAGCGCAATCTCTGATCCTTTCTTAAGGTAGTCTTCCACAATCTGTGTCTTCTTACCCCAAGCAACGATGTTATGCCATTGAGTGTCGGTGACTTTTTCACCTTTGTTGTTGTAATACGTCTCGTTCGTTGCTATCGAAAAGGTGGCCATTTGTTTTCCGCTATCAAAGCTTCGTACTTGTGGATCGTTACCTAATCTGCCGATTAACTGAACACTGTTTTTTAATGAAGTCATACTGTTAATAATTAATGGTTAATAAAAAATTGATGTGGGTGATATCACCCTCGGTAGATAAAAGATGGCTTGTTTAAAACCAACGATGCAAAGATTGCGATGTATCAAACAGTTATTCGGGTATTAAACGTTTGTAAACGATTACAGTCGATTATAACCGTTTATAATCGGTTATATATATGTATGTCAATTAGTTATAAGTAATTGATAATATGCTGATTTAGAGGAATTATGTTAGAATTATGTTTTTTATTCATAACGCTACTGCTCAGCGCACAGCCTTATGCTAATCATACGATAGTAGGTCTCATAATTGATTTATGTGTATTATCACATATGATGTCTTTACTACTTTACCATACCTGACTCTATATTTTCAATATCTGCTTGGTGTGTGCTAATGGACAAGCTTTTTTACGTCTCAAGAAAAACACGGATATTTATAGTAAATAAAATAGTCGATGGCCTGTCCATTTTTCGGCAGCGAGTTCGTCACTAGGTTGATTCAATTTTTTTACACCTAATTTTTTAAGACGATGAAACAATTTTTGTATTTATTCAGAGGCGGAGATCAAGGATTTAGTACTGCCTCTCCAGAGGAGATTCAAGCGCATATGGGAAGATGGACCGAGTGGATGACTCGCATCAGCCCAAACGATCAGCCTGTAGCAGGTACAGCGTTAGATAGCAGCGGCAAAGTGGTGAAGGATAGCGGGCAGATTATTTCAGATGGACCATTTACCGAAGGGAAAGAAATTGTGGGCGGATATGTATTGGTCCAAGCCAGAGACATTGATCATGCTGCTGAGCTGTCAAAGGATTGTCCCATTTTTGAATTTGGGGGCTTTGTTGAAGTGCGCCCTTCTATGTCAGAGTAAAGACTAGGTCTTGCCTCAGCAATCAAATTCCAAGCAACTGGTGTCCAACTTCTTCCGAACAGAGTACGGGCAGACAGTTGCTTTTTTATCTAACCGGTTTGGTACTGCGCATTTGGAACTAATCGAGGATGCTGTGCAAGAAGCCATGATCAAGGCGTTGCAGGTTTGGTCCTACCATGCAACACCGGATAATCCAAAAGCATGGATTAGAAAGACTGCACATAATCATTTGATAGATGTGTTTCGTAGACGGCAGAAGGTTTACTATGCAGCAGCGGTGCCAGAGAAGGCAGTATTATCTGATGATCCAGAGCAGCCAGATGATGTTTTGCGAATGATTTTTGCTTGTTGCCATCCGAAGCTGAGTCATGAATATCAGCTAATCATCGTGCTAAAACTATTAGGGGGATTAAGTATAAGTGAAATAGCGGCTGCACTTAATAAGAAGAAATCAAGTATTGCTAAGTCTTTTACCCGAGCCAAAGCAGCTTTTAAGACCTTAAACCCAAAACTAGAAATACCGACTGGTCAGGCTTTGCAAGAACGGCATGCCCTCGTTTTGAAAGTACTGTACTTGATTTTCAGTGAAGGCTACCGAGCATCTGATCATATATCCTTGATCAGAAAGGACCTCTGCGTTGAGGCGATAAGACTTACATACTTGATGTTAGCTGACCTTAATGTCAATGGAGATGTCTGCAGATCCTTGCTGGCACTTATGCTGTTTCAATTTTCGAGATTTGAAAGCAGAATCGATCCAGCCGGTGTACCGATTAGACTTGGAGATCAGGATAGATCTAAATGGAATTATGAGCTGATCAATGAAGGTAATTTTCATTTAAATGAGGTCCATTCTCCAACAGATGACAGTTATTTTCTTCAAGCAGCAATCAATGGTGTACATGCAAATGCCGAAAGTCTTGAGTGCACTGATTGGTCTATGATTTTGGATTTGTATGATCGACTCATGAAGCAGGAGCATAATCCATTTATTGCCTTGAATAGATTGATTGCGGTAGGTTTTGCAATGGGATTTGATCAGGCACTTTTGCAAATGGAGTCCTCAGCTTTGATTGAAGAATTGTCAGATCACTACCTCTATCATTTGATCAAGTCAGAATTGCATGAGCGATGTCACGATATTGACGGCGCCATACGATCTTTGCATGAAGCGCAGCGACGCAATCAAAACAAGTCTGAGGCGCTGCTCATGAGCCAACGATTAGTAAATTTGAGACCTTGAGCTTGGCTTATGCTAGGTGTATTTTCGCTTTTGGTAAATCGCTTTCCTATCTTCAAAGCCCGATATACTAGAAATGATGCATCGACTTGCTTACTTTATCATACTCACAACAACAATCAACATGGGACTTTTTGGACAAGATCAGCTAGGAGAAGACTGGGCTGATCTCAGACGTTACCAACAGGAAAATACAGAGTTAAAAGCATCTGCACATTCTTTGGATGTCGTCCTTATGGGCAACTCAATCACAGAATCATGGGTAGCTATGCGGCCAATATTTTTTCGTAGAAACGGATATGTGGGACGTGGGATCAGTGGACAGACTACTGCTCAAATGTTAGTGCGGTTTAGACAGGACGTGATTGATCTGCATCCGAAAATAGTTGTCATTCTAGCAGGTACCAATGATATAGCTGGGAATACAGGACCTACTACAAATGATCAGATCATAAATAACATTAGTTCTATGGCTAATCTTGCGGAGTATCATGGTCTACAAGTCATCTTGTGTGCCGTACTACCTGCAGCAGATTATACATGGGCTCCTGGAATGCAGCCACAGATTAGGATTCCAGCCCTCAATGAGCAACTAAAGCTACTTGCCAACAAAAACGGTTACTCCTTCCTGGACTACTTTGGAGCTATGGACGATGGCGAGGCTGGCTTGCGATCTGAGCTAACATACGATGGAGTACATCCGAATAAGGCGGGATACAAAGTAATGGAACCGCTACTTGTTCAAGTGATAGATGATGTGATGGATCGCTGAAGATGGGCTAGGGGATGTATGCCAATGGCTTAGTCATTCCCTACAAGTGATAACTATAAAAACTACTGCTCTTTTGTTTTGCCCATAAGGACATTGACGCCAGCTGGCATGGGGTTGCCTGCGGCGCGGCGCATCATTACTACTTGACCAGTATGCCATACAGCATCTTCTATTGGCCCATTGATCGCGTTCCACAGCGGAAGTGTACTGCCACTACCGAAATCAATTTGAAGGGAGGCCAGATCTGATGCCTCGATAAATTGAAAGTGTGATCGTTTGAAATTTTCAAGCGTTTTTGCTCTGAGTGCTTGCCAATCTAAATCCGCAGCACCTGTTTTTCGATTAAATACTTCTCCGGTTGCAGTAGATCTGATCATTTCAGAAAGACTGTATACATGGTCAAGCGTTTCTCTAATTGTCCGCCCGTCTGATGACGTCTGGTATTCAAGGTCTGCGGCTGCAAGTTGCTCAGTTGCCCAATAGTATCTATAACCTAAACCGTCGACCATTCTGGTAACTACCGAAGCGGCTGTATATTCTGTTGGAGCCTCTGGAATTTGGCGAAAAAAGTCTTGCGTTTGAGCTTCCATAGTATGAAAAGAAAAGGCGATGAGAAGGTAAAGGATTGTTTTCATGTTAGCTGTTTGATCAGATCACTTAAAGTCTTAAAGCTAATCTCTTTTGAAGCTTCAGTTAATATCCACTGGTCGGCCTGCACCTCGATCATCGGATCGTGGATATCATTACTTTTTGTGAGACCTTTTTTAGCTAGTGCCCGTTCGGTCCAGTAAATACCCTCTTGATGACCGGAGATACGGAAAGATTTCTGTGTCGGTGGCTGAGGGGAATCAAAAAGACCTGTTTTGAAATCATAATTGAATGCTTGTAAAAAGAGTGTCTGCTCGAAACTACCATTTAGGATCAATTCTTCAGGCATACCCGCAATCACTGGTTGATTAAAGTTGAAGAGCCATATCTCGTCCGAGAGCTGTAAGCTGATCTGTAAATCATGGGTCGAAATCAATATACCTTTACCCTGAGCGGCTATTTTCTTTAAGAGCATCATGATCTCGATCTTGTTGTGCAGGTCTAGGTGTGCTGTTGGTTCGTCTAGGAAAATGATGGGCGTTTCTTGCGCCAATGCTTTTGCAATCATGACTTTTTGCAGTTGTCCGTCACTGAGTTCTGCAAGTCGCTTATTTTCGATATAGTTGATCTGGGTCTCAGAAAGGGCCCATTCTACGATTTCCCAGTCTTTCTTACTTAGGATCCCTAGCCAATTGGAAAATGGATGTCTCCCAAATGCGATCAATTCCTTTACCGTAAGGTTACCCGCGGAAGGTTTTTCGGTCAAGACCAAACTCAGCCGCGTAGATAGTTCGTGAGCGGTCAGATCATTGACAGACTGGTTGTCATAATAAATACTCCCTGAAAGAGTCGGTAACAATTTGGATAATGTCTTCAGGAACGTGGTTTTCCCCACACCATTCTGTCCCATCAGTGATACAATCATTCCTTTTTTTAGAGACAAATTTAGCTGCCTTTGGAGCACTTTATCCTGGCTGTAACCAATGCTGAGGTCTTCGGTATGAAAGAGCGCACTCATCGATAGGAATAGTTAAGTGATTTTTTGCGCAGAATGAGATAGATCACAAAGGGAGCTCCTAATATGGCAGTGATGGCGTTGATGGGCAGTGTCGCATCAGCTCCAGGCAGTTGGGCGATGGTATCAAACAGCAGCATGAGAATACCTCCAGCCAGTATGATTGCGGGACTTAACACTAAGTGATTGGTTGTATTGAAAATCATCCGAGCTATATGTGGCATCGCAATACCAAAAAAACCAATCGGCCCACAAAATGCCGTTACTGTTCCAGCTAGCAAAGTGGTGTGTAGAATGATCAGGAACCTTGTCTGACGCAAGTTGACACCGAGGCTTTTTGCATAATTTTCGCCTAATAGTAGGGCGTTGAGTGGTTTCGAAATTAGCAGTGAACCGATCATCGTTACAGCGATAATGGGGATAAACACTGTCAGTTCGTCCCAACTCAGGTTGCCTAGACTACCAAATGACCAAAAAACGTAAGCCTGTATGTTTTCAGCTTGACTAAAAAACTGCAGGATGCTGACAATCGCCCCTGATGCCGCTCCAAACATTAATCCAACGATCAAAAGTGAGATACTGTCATGTAATCGCTTAGCTGCTAACATGACAATGATAAAAACGAATCCTGCGCCCCCTGCTCCAGAGACGACTAGTAGCCAACTGCGGCCTATCCCGGACAAGTCAACAAAACCCCCAGCGGCAAATCCTATAAAAATGGCTAGCGCTACGCCTAAACCTGCTCCTGAGCTGATACCCAGCACATAGGGTCCCGCCAACGGATTGCGAAAAAGGGTCTGCATTTGTAAGCCGGACAGGCCCAAGGCCCCACCCACAAGAAGTGCAGTGAGTGCTTTTGGTAGCCTGAAGTGATATAGGATTACTGTCCAGCTTGACTGATCTGTCATTCCTGTAGTCAAGAATTTGAATACCTGCTCGATAGGAATAGATACCGACCCAAGTGATAGATTTAACAAGAACATCAGAAGCAATGCAACAAACAGGATCGGCAGCAATAATCGAGATGCTTTGGGTGATGCGCTTGCTTGTATACTACTCATTTATTAATCAGATTAAGATCTGGTGTCAGTTCAGACGCTGGAAGTAATACAGCTCTTTATTTGCTTTCAATTTTGGATGCAAGATTATGATCAAGTCAGCTAGGACTAAGTCTGGCCTCGCATAGCCTGACTCAAAGTAATCAAATCCTCCAGTAGGACTAACTCTTTTGCTGTAGTTATATACTTCACTTTGTTCAAAAGCTGCAAATGCACCGTAGCGCTGATCTTGACTGATCAATTCTTCTTTGTTCATCAAGGTCGCTGTACCCAGCCAGACATCTGCTCCATTCGCTTTTTCGTAGACCGATTCGAAGCCATACTCTAACCATCCATTGGCTTCATTGTCTGCCCAGAAATACTGGCCTCCGGCATCAGCTATCAGCTGTGCAAAACCATTTTTGCCTCCCGGTAAAAACCAGGCGTCACCGTACATAATTCCACTTAAAACAGTTGGGTTTTGAGTATTTGCAGGTACGATGGCTTTTAGGCTATCATAGTTTGAGACGATCTGACTAAAAATGGAGTCAGCCAGTGTTTGTTTTTGAAATAGTGCTCCGAATACTTTGATCCATTCTGCTCTTCCTAAGACGGTTTCCTCTAGAAAATCGGAGTTGTATAGTACCGGAATGCCAGCTGCTGTGATTTTATCGAGCATCGCTGATTCACCGCCCATATCAAATGCCACAACCAGGTCAGGCGACAAGTCAAAGAGAATTTCCAGATTGAGACTACCATCTGGGCCTAAATCCTGGATTTGACCTTCCTCAACCAGCGACTGGAAGGAAGATGAGTATATGTAGCGAGTACTTGGAAAGCCAACAAGCGCCTGCTCCACACCCAGCATCTCCAAATAGGGAAGGTGTGTGGTGGACGTTACTACAATCTTTTTGGGTGTCTTATCTAGTAAGTAGATCTGCGCAGTAGTAGCACCCGGCCAAGGTTCATGGACGATGATAGAAGTATCTGACAGCGAGAATCCAGTAGCAAACTGAATGCCATTACTCTTGAGATCGATTGGGATTTCGCTGACAGGAGTGCGAGAACAGCCTGTTGCTAAAAGCAGCATTATTGCACCATATACACATCTATCTAGGAGACAACTGATCATCTCTCAAAGATGAGACGATTTTCTTACTTGATAGCAGTTGATTTCTTATTCATACCTGTAGTGATTGAATGGGGTTTGTACGGGCAGCAGTGAAAACATGGAAACTAATCGTAGCCATTGCAATTACCAATGCAGCTATTCCCCCAAGACAAAAGAAAGAATCTGAATGTCAATGCGATAAGCAAATCCGTCAAGCCAGCCCGCTAGGTACAGCCATGATAGAGGTGCCGCGATAACAAAAGCTATCAGTATCAACAGACTAAAAGTCTTTGACAGTAGCAAGACCAAGTCTTGAACGCAGGTGCCCAAAACTTTCCGGATACCGATTTTTTTGACCCTACGCTCGATGGAAACTTGCCAAACCCATACAGCCCACTAAAATGACTAGTATCGCTAAGATACTGATGACTGTACCGAGCTGATCATCCGACTCATAGAGTTGGTCGAAATGAGCATCTAAAAAAGAATACTCGAAAGGGTAATCAGGACAAACTGGTTGTACACCTCTTGGATATCATTGATTCCTTGCTGGAGGTTTGCCCCATTTAGTTTCACGGTCATGTCGCTATAATTCCATCCTTCATGCACGACCATCGAAAGTGTATTGATTTTGTAATGCAGGGAGTTGAAGTCCTCTGTAACACCGATGATGGTGCCACGATGGTCGGATAAAAGCTCAGTTCGGTTTTGACTAAAAGATTTTCAAACTGCTTTTACCTTGTTGATATCCTCGGATTCGAGGATTTTCTTTTTGTATCCGTTTGTGGCGACACTGATCATAGCTTGTGCTAGCGTCACCGAATCAGTTACATATTTTGGGAAGCGTCTCATAAACGTAGATAAAGGTTTCATGATTAGATAGCCGATACGATAAGACGTAGTTCGGGAAACAACGCCTTTTTTAGGTATGATCATGCCCGGCCTAAACATATAGGCATTTTCGAAATCCATCCCTAGCAAGTCATTTTCAGTTTTTCCCTTGACTCGAGCCCACATAGTCCCGTTTTTTTCCGATGAATCGGTTCCAGCCCCGGAGATAAAAATAAATGTAGGTTGTTGATTGGCCCTCAAAAAGGCTTGCGCAAATCTAATGGTGTATTTATGAGTGATGACGGTATA
>JBLHTU010000123.1:0-11333 GCA_047627515.1 Cyclobacteriaceae bacterium
TGCTTAATCAGCATCCAGTGCACTCAAAGAAGAACGCTACCCCATCACCTGGTCTGCAAAAGCCCGATACCCTTGCTGGACATTTGCTATCACAGACGCTTTGCTCGCCCCTTCACTGTCATATGGGTTCATATCAGGATGATAAGCCCTGACATACTTATCACTCCATAGCACGATTTCAAGTATAATAGGAGCTAGCTCAATTCCCTTTTCAGTCAATAGATAGATATTCTCTTTTTGATTGTGTGGTAGTTTCTGCTTGGTGATCACATCAAGAGATTCCAACAACTTTAACCTTTGCGAAAGTAGATTACTGGCTACTCCTTCATCTGAAGCTGCCATCTCTTTAAATGTCTTCTTTTTTTGCAATAACATATCTCTGACAATAAGCAAGGACCACTTGTCACCTATCAAGTCCAAAACAGAGGCAATAAGACATGAAGATCGAAAGGTTTTTTCCATAATTTCCAACAAATATTACTTTAATATTTAAAGTGATCGTATTTTCGCTTTAAATATTAAAGTAATAATAAGAAAATCAAACGAATATGTTAGCAGGACACTTCACAACCGCCCTAGTGGCAAACCAAAAATTCCCTAAAGGAACTTTGCTTTACTTCCTGATTATCTCACAATTCCAGGATCTGCTTTGGTTTACACTACACTATGTAGGCTTGGAGCCGACTGGACCTACCGACGTATTGAGCACAACCTTGACGAGCCTGACTGTTGACATGTTGTATAGTCACGATTTGATTCCTCAGATCTTCTGGCTAATCGTTGTCTTTTTCTTAGGAAAAGTACTTTTCAAAAGCTCAACCATTGGTCTTGCAGGTGCCGCGATCATTGCTGGCCATTTCGTCTTAGACCTTTTTTCAGGACACCCACATCACGTCTTTGGAGCAGATTCACAAAACATAGCACTAGGACTATACGCTTCAAACGCCTATCTGGCCATTGCCATAGAGTTTGTTTTTTGTGTCGTTATGCTTTGGTATTTCTTTAAAAAAGAAGCTGAAAACGGCATTATCAGAACGACCAAAAATAGAGCTTCCCTAATCGGTCTGTTTGCATTTGGCATCGTGTTCATGTTGAGCATTGCCACGGTCTCCTTTAGAGAATGGTTCGGTATACCTGAGTTGGATTTGAGATTCAACTCTAATGTGCCTACGCTGATACTAACGTATGTCGCTATGATCGCTTATCTGAACTATTTTGTGCCCAAATTCAAAGTCGATTAGATGCTTTAGGAGTGGGTAATAGTTTTTCTGAAATATAGATTGTTGTTAGGGTTTAAACGAGAATTGAAAATCGGAAATGAGCATATGTTCTACTTTGGCTTACTATGCCTTGGTTTAGGATTGATCGCTCTAGATCTAACTTTATTAATACATCTTAAATTGAATTAAATTTATCGCAGCGCAGTCGCTCTTCAAGATGTAAAATACTATGACAAAATATTTACTCTATTTATTGATTCTCTCCTTTTGCATTTCTTGTTCTACAACGCCTTCAGAATCCCTCGCTTTTAACAGTACTGGTGTATCGGCAGCATTAGCAAACTACCGCAGTACACAAGTACAAGATGTAGTCTATCATCTATCCTTTGACATACCCGCAGAGCAAGAGACACCGATAGCTTCAGAATTGACTTTAGCTCTTACTATCAATGACCTAGCGCACCCCTTGTACTTGGACTTCAAGGAAGACGCTAGTGCCTTGCAAAGTGTCTCGGTCAACGAGAAAAAAACCCCTATTACATACGAAAATGAACACCTGATTATACCTGTAGACGCACTACAAATAGGGAGCAACGTCATTGAAATTGCCTTTAGCGCAGGTGAATTATCCCTTAACAGAAATGAGGACTATCTATACACCCTGCTCGTACCTGATCGGGCCAGAACTGTTTTTCCCTGTTTTGATCAGCCAAATATTAAGGCGAATTACGTACTGAAGATCACTGCACCTAAAGACTGGGAAGTACTGTGTGGAGCTCCTCTATCGACCCAAGAAACGACAGGCGAGTTCACGACCCACCAATTTGAACCGTCAGACAAGATGAGTACCTATCTTTTCTCTTTTGTAGCAGGTAAGTTTACAGGCGTTTCATCCAAGGATACTGAGCGCGCCATGCATATGTTATACCGCGAAACCAATCAAGAAAAGATAGCCGCGAGTACAGCTACCATTTTTGACTTGCATCAGTCTTCTTTAGACTTTCTAGAAAATTATACACAATATGATTTTCCCTTTCAGAAGTTTGATTTCGCAACCATTCCGGGATTTCAATATGGCGGTATGGAGCATACAGGAGCGATACAATATCGAGAGTCTAGTTTGTTTCTAGATAGCAGTGCCACTCGTGCGCAGGAATTGTCAAGAGCCAAACTCATAGCACATGAAACAGCTCATATGTGGTTTGGAAACCTGGTGACGATGCAATGGTTCAATGACGTATGGATGAAAGAAGTCTTTGCCAATTTTATGGCAGATAAGATCGTAAATCCTGTCTTTACGGACATCAACCATGACTTACAATTTCTGACCTCACATTATCCGAGAGCATATGGAGTAGATCGGACAAAAGGCACCAACCCGATCCGTCAAGACCTAGATAACCTTAAGAATGCCGGATCATTGTATGGCAGTATTATCTACAACAAAGCACCAATTATGATGCGTCAGCTAGAACTGGCGTTAGGAGAAACCAAGTTCAAAGAAGGCATCAGAGCATACATCAGTACCTACGCCAATAGCAATGCTGATTGGAATGGACTGGTATCGATACTTGATGCAAAAACTGACCTTGACTTATATACATGGAGTGATGTCTGGGTGAACGATACTGGCAGACCGATCTTCTCTGGCAATATTCGATATGATGCTGCGCAGAAGATCACAAAATTTACCCTAACACAACAAGCCGAAGATGGCTCCGATAAGTACTGGCCACAATCTTTTGATATCAGCTTGGTATATAAGGACAGCATCAGCACGCTACAGGTCGTCAGTAATGCTAAAGACATTGAAGTCTCTGAAGCGATAGGAGCTGCGAAGCCGTTTTATATCTTATACAACAGCAATGGCTATGGCTATGGCGTATTTCCAATGAATGAAGATGCAGTCGGACAGATCAGCAGCATAGAAGACGAGGTATCAAGAGCGCATGCCTATCTCAACAGTTACGAAAACACCCTGAATGGTGCACTCGCCAATACATTCGCTTTTGAGAACCTACAAAAAGGAATAACAACGGAGTCAAACGAGCTCATCCTCCGGTTGATCGCAAGCCAGGCTACAGATCTGTACTGGAATGCACTCACAAAGCAACAGCAAGAGATCTACCAACCTGCTCTAGAAAAATCAATCTACGCCAGACTAAAGCAGTCAGAATCAAAAAACATTAAAAAGACACTTTTCAATACGTATCGGTCGATTGCACATGCTGAGACAGGTGTGTCCAATTTGTATCGTATTTGGAAGCAGGAAGAAACCATTGACAATCTTATTTTAAATAAAGATGACTACACCAGTCTCGCACAGCTATTAGCCTTGTATGATCATCCTAAGGCAGTCACTATTTTGGCTACCGCCAAGTCAGCACTCACTAATCCTGATAAGATCGAGCGTTTTGAGTTTTTGGCCCCTGCATTGGACGCAGATCCAGAGATACGCGCTGCCTATTTTGACTCATTTAGAGAGGCCGAAAATAGAGAAAAGGAAAACTGGGTACAAACCGCCAATTCCTTCATACACCACCCGTTGCGACAAGCAGATGGAATTAAGAATGTCGCGCTCAGTTTAGAACTACTCGAAGAGATTCAAACCACCGGAGATATATTTTTCCCACTTGGGTGGCTCAACAGCACAATCGGAAGATATACTTCTAACGATGCGTACCTGATGGTTGAGAACTACCTCGCTGCACATCCAGCGCTCGATAGTAACCTAGAGCGAAAGCTACTACAAGCAACAGATAACCTCCACCGAAGACAAGGTGACCAACAATCAAAATAGGTCACAGCGGCCCTCGTATAGCCAGAGATTCGCAACTAGGAAAGGCAACTTAAGCCGTGATACCCGCTCTTTTAGTATGAGGACATAATCGTGTGTACGGTGTAATAGCAACCAGTACGATCATAGGGATATTGCGTACATTTATTGTACCTGTGACCGGCTAGAGAACATAAAGTCTCCTAATCTGGTTGCTCTAGAGAATAAGAACATGAAACCATTGAATAATATAGATATGAATTTAGCCGTACTCATAGACGGAGACAACATACCATCTGCTCATGTAAAGGAAATGCTGGAGGAAATAGCAAAATATGGTAATCCAACGATTAAAAGAATTTACGGTGATTGGACCAGTCCTCATTTATCGAAATGGAAGAACCTGTTGCTACAAAATGCGATTACTCCCATTCAACAATATGCATATACTACTGGTAAAAACGCAACCGATTCGGCCATGATTATCGATGCGATGGATATTCTATATTCTGAAAAGGTAAACGGATTTTGTCTTGTATCAAGTGACAGTGATTTCACAAAACTGGCTACAAGATTAAGAGAGGCTGGTAAACAAGTGATTGGAATTGGAGAAAAGAAAACACCTAATCCTTTTATAGTCGCCTGCGATAAATTCATCTATCTCGAAATCATCAGAAAGCAAACTGAGAAGAAAGAAAATACTGATCCGAAAGACACTGTAAAAGATAGCGTCGATAAAATCACGCCAAAAGTCGCTAAGCTGATCTCTACCACAATTTCTGATTTATCAGACGAAGAGGGCTGGGCATTTCTTGGAGATGTAGGCAGCTTACTTCAAAAAAAGCAGCCTAATTTTGACTCTAGAAATTATGGGTTTGAAAAACTAACTCTTTTAATTAAGTCCATTGGAAAGTTCGAATTGGAACATAGAGAAAGCCCTAAGAGCAAACACAAATTAGTTTTCGTGAAGAATAAATAAGGGTCTGTTACCAAATACCTGATGTCCGCTCGTATTGTGCGTTAACTTATATTCATTGCACAGGACCCAATTTTCCTTTTGCGGCTTCCAGTAAAGTTTTCGAGTCAAATACCAGGCCTCCTTTCACTACCGTATGAACCGATCTGGTGCGGTTGATATCTTCTAAAGGATTCCCTTTGATGATCAGTACATCACCCCATTTTCCTGGTGTGATACTTCCGGCGCGATCAGCAATGTGAAAAGCTTCCGCATTTTGTTGCGTCGCAAAGTACAAGACATCAGTCGCTGGAATACCAATTTCCACCATGGCCGCCATTTCACGATGTATGAAAAATCCGCCAATGCCTCCACCTAAATAATTGTCTAACAATAAGGGACGATCTGTACCAACTGTGATTAACCCTCCGGCCTTGTAATACCGTAGTAGTGTTCCTTGCTTCACCGGATAGATCAGTGCACAGAGCGCATTAAAAGCGGATGGTTTCATGGCCTCAATCAGACTTTGAGCGAATGGTGTGAAATACTGAGATTCATTGGCCCAATCCTCATACACTGGAGAGTCAATCATTCCTATGGCTCCATAAGTACCGAGGGTCGCATCAAAATAAACACCGTGCTGGATATACAGCTGAATGATCTCTTCTAACCTAGGATCTGCTGGGTCCAGTTGCTTGAGACTTTGATAGGCATTAATGGAATCGGCGAAAAGTACGCCCCCAAGAAAATGCTCTACACGATCTATTCCCATTTCAATGGCTTGCTGTGGATTCACGGAGTTTCGATAGCCCGAATTCAAATGGCCTGTTACTGACAGATTCTTTTTATGCGCTTGATCTATGAGAATGGAGAGATGCTCGTCCGTAATCCCTTTTGCCTTGAATCCATAGGCTCCTCGGGATGCCCAATAATCTACCCGCTCTCGGATCCCCTGCTCAGTGATGGCACGGTTCCAATCCGGATCTGCGGATCCGAAATAGGGCCCAGAATGTAAGATCCTCGGCCCAGGCCTCCTGCTTGCGTCAATTTCCTGCTGCAAGTCCCACATCTTCTCCGGTTCGATTTCGCCAGCAGGGAAAGTAGTGGTGATGCCATTTGCTAGAAAAATCTTAGGCATGGCTACTGTATCGTCAAAGGCCTTCTTGTTGTAGCTGACTCGATAATGGGCATGCAAATCAATTAATCCGGGTAGCACGTAGTCATCATCGGTAAGGTTCAGTATCTGCCAATCAGAAGCCTCCGCTTTGTCTGCGACAAAAACCCCATTCTCTATATATACACCAGCATTCTTTTTGAAGTTTTTACTATTGGTATCGAATACCCACCCCCCATTGATCTGCAGATTTTGTGATACGGCAGAAACACTCACAAACAGAATTAGTACGGCTGACAGATTCAAATATTTATACATGGGGCAGAAAGGATTTGCATCAAAAGTTAGAAGCTAAAGATAGAGCATTTCCATAGGCTAACGTTTCCATCGTAACTGCTAAAATGAGCGCAAACCCTTAAAAGGCACTAAATAGCGGACCCACTATTCCCCTATCTATGTCTTGTTGTAGCAATGGTGGCTTCCTGCGTAGTGACAAATAGGCAACCTAAGTACGGTATTGTCCGCATCGAAAAGAAGACTAAGACCAAAAAGAAACGCCTGAAGAAACAACTCTGAATGAATAGCTCTGGTTGGTCGCTAAACCCGAACAACCTATCATATACAATTAGCTAATCTGCAAGGCTCTCTGTTATCGCTCTTGAATCTCTTCCACCACTCTTTTTAAGTCTGGTGTTTTATCAGCAAACTCTTCTAATACTCGAAAGAAATTCAGAATATCCAGCTTTTCATTATTTGCATTAATGGTAACTAAGCGAATAAAAGTGTCTTCCCTAAAAGCGCCAAACCCTACCACGGTTATTTGATTTTCATACATCTCAGTACACAGAGCTACTGGATCGATATCTTTATAATTAAAGCAAATGGAGATAGAATCATCAAAACTATACAGTGCATAATCTGGGTTACTTCTGAGGTACTTGCGAGCAACATTTGCCAATTCAAACTGCTGATCCACAATCTGCTTTAGCCCGGTCGTTCCTACAGATTTCCACAGCGTCCAAAATTTCAAGGCATCATTTCTTCTTCCACATTGAAACGAAGTTTTACCAAGATTGAAGTCGTCACCATCGGTCTGGTATAAATAATCAGCGGCATTACTAAACGAATCATGTAAATGCTTTTTGTCATTCACTAGTATAATGGAGCACGTCAAAGGTGTTCCAAGCATTTTATGGGCATTATAGCTGAAAGAATCAGATCTTTCAATCCCGTTTACAAGGTGCTTATACTTGTCACTAAAAATTACACTTCCACAATAGGCTCCGTCAACATGAAGCCATATCCCATATTTCTCAGTGATATCAGCTATGTCGTCGATTGGGTCAAAAGCCCCTAGTACTGTAGTACCCGCAGTAGCATTCACATACGTAGGAATCAATCCTTCGCTCAGATCCACTAAGATCTGTTCTTCCAGTTTTGCTGGAATCATTTGTCCTTCTGAGTCTGCAGGAATGTATCGAATATTGTTTCTTCCGATACCTGCAAAGCTGGCATTCTTCGCATTGGAATAATGTGATTCCTTGGACGTGTAAATAACCATAGGTTTCGACATCCCTTCGGATCTGCAATTAGGATCTTTGGCATCACGAGCCATAACCAAAGCCATATAATTGCTCATTGACCCTCCTGTTGGAAAAGTACCATTGCTTTGATCACCGTACCCAATCATATTACAAGACTGTCTGATAATCTCTTGCTCAATCCCTACCTGAGGTCCTGCGACTTTGTAGGTATACATACTGTTATTAAGCATCACAGCAAGCAAATCACCTAAAACAGCTTTCCCCTGACGACCGCCAAAAAGTTGATTGAAAAACAAATTTGTAGCAGTCTTAGGCGTGGAAACCAGCACGTCTCTCAGTACCGACTTAAACGCCTCGTCTACCATCGCATCTTCGTTGAGCGACAGATCTACCGCATCATACAGTTCATTCGCATCAATTCGATCAGCTACTGGATGCTGCTCTTCTTCATTTATTAAGACTTCAACTAGTTCATTGAATAGAACCAGGTCACTATTGATATCAGACATGTGATCTTTCTTATTTTGAGTTCGTCATCATTTCTGAGACGGTGTTATACGCTAATTCCTTACGTTCAAATTTTCTTGTATGCTCATTAAATAGCCGACAACTACGAATGGGCTTTGCATACAAATGCAAGGACATACTTTTTTGGTTGTGTGTATTTTCCAAACGATGACATCCCATAAAGTCTACCATATAAGAGCAGTCACCCACCTTCGAAATACTAGATTTCACCGTATCGACGGTACCGGCTGCATCCACTTTATAGATAGTTTCTTTAAACTCACCCTGGATGATTTTCACCCAACATTCTTCTCCAGCATGGTCGTGAATAGGCGTATTTTGTCCTTTCTCCCAGCAGATTAGGATCAGTTCAAATTTCTCGTTTTCCACGATACAATTTCTGGTGTATGATTCGCCAGACCATGAGCAAAATGGCTCGAAGGCGCTGCTGGGAAGATCAATTTTCTTGATTATTTCAGTATATTTCGTACTGTCTTCTTCTGAGAGAGCGGTGACTAATTCCTGTACCGATTGCATTACTATGGGGTTTTGTTTGCTAGAATTTCAAAATGGGTATTCGACCGATTATTGTTCATTCACTGCACAAATCCAAAGTCACTTTCCAAATCCAATAAAATATTTTATTCGAATAGTCATCCGCGGTGATGACCCGAAAGTTCTGATTAAGTGCTTTTTTGAATGTTTTTCAAGAAACTCTGCATAAAAACTGCAATCGATCTAAGTCTTTTTTTAGCAACTTGTGCTATCTAACAAATCCGTAACACCATGATTTTTTAAGGTATCGAATTCAAAACGAATTGATCGCGAACTACAATTTACAAACCATATGACAGATCACGACCTATTAATTAAAATTTTTGTTCTAGCACTTTACGTTGGCGTATTATTTCTTATTGGCATTCTCGCGTCTCGAAAAATAAAAGGCATGAGCGATTACTATGTTGGTGGTAAGAACATGGGATTTTGGGCGGTTGCCTTTTCGGCCAGGGCTACTGGCGAATCAGGTTGGTTACTCATAGGGCTTACGGGTATGGGAGCCATCGCTGGGTACTCAGGCTATTGGGTGGTCGCCGGGGAATTGCTCGGAGTCTTTGTCTCTTGGCAATTCATGGCCAAACGTTTCAAACGTAAATCTGACAGTTACGGGTCCATTACTATTCCTGACTACCTTCAAAGTCACTTTAAATCAACTACTCATACCCTTCGAATAGTAGCCGCATCTGCACTCGTAATATTCATTGTGATCTATGTGGCTTCTCAGATAGACGTGACAGGCGTTGCTTTCAAATCTATGCTCGGCATTGACTATAAACTCGGCGCATTGATCGGATTTTTTATCGTCCTGACTTACATCTTTATCGGAGGATTTGTTGCCGCAGTTTGGTCAGATCTGTTCCAAGGAATACTTATGTTTTTTGGTTTGGTTCTGTTACCCATTGTTGTTTGGTTTTCCATGGATCATGGCACTGGCGTTACAGAAGGGCTTAACGCGATCGACCCTACACTCACCCAAGTAATGGGAAGAAGTCCGGACCCTTGGTTGAATCTCTTCACCATTTTAGGCTTCTCCATGATCGGTCTAGGGTTTCTTGGGTCTCCTCAAGTATATGTGCGGTTTATGTCCATAAAGGATGAGAATGAAATAGACAAAGGAAAATGGGTAGCAACTACTTTCACCTTGCTAACTGATGCCGCTGCCGTATCAATTGGAATTCTTGCGCGCATCTATTTTACCAAAAATGGACAAGATCCAGAGGCGATTTTAGGGAATAATGGTGAGGATGTGCTGAGCATGATTACAGAAAATTTCTTACCAACCTTGCTGGTTGCTGTTTTTGTTGCCATCGTACTGTCTGCCATCATGTCTACGATCGATTCTCTTTTAATACTAGCCTCAAGTGCCATTACACGTGACTTCTACCAGAAGATTTTCCGTCCAGATGTGAGAGATCAAGATCTCGTTAAGATCTCAAGAATTGCTACCGTCATTATGGCATTTACTGCCTTAATAATTGCCATGATCATCAACTACGTATCTCCTGATAGGCAGGTCTTCTGGGTGATGATCTTTGGCTGGTCAGGCATTGCAGCAACTTTTTGCCCAGTCATTATCCTCTCACTATTTTGGGAAGGTTATTCAGAAAAAGGAGCCATCGCATCCATGATCAGTGGATTTACATCGGTTATGCTTTTCAATTTTGTGCTTAAAGAATTACCCAATATTGGTCAGTATTTTGTAGCATTGGATGTCCTCGCTCCTTCATTTGCAGTCGCTATGATTGTTGGTTTTATTGTTTCAAAAATCTATCCTCCGAGAGTAGATGCTTAGAATGCTGGAAGAACCTGTTACCGCGTGCGGGTAAGCATAGGTTCTGAACAAATAATCATTCGCTCTCAGACAATGAGGTTTACAAGTAACATTGCAAGCTGTGGTACGCCCTAAGTATTGATCAGTATCAGAAATTCGACGGTAGGAACGGCTGATACCTTAACGAAAATGGACTAACCGGCAAAACCATTAAATTGTACCGAGTAAGAAGTCCAAAGCAAGCATTTAACTTCAACGATCTGAGTCATTTAATTACCTTAGAAGACCTAACCAAAAAACAACCTAATGAAGACCATAACTCCCCTCTTGTTTCTGATATTTTTATTGAGCTACAACTTATTCAGTCAAGATATACGCGAAGATTTTGACTGGGATAAATACAATAAAGAGGCAACCGCCTTGAGAAATCTTCAATTTTCACCAGACGGGAATTACCTATTCTACACGACAAGAACCGCGGATTTTGAAGCCAATAGTTGGGTTCAGGAACATCACTTATTGAACCTATTGACTGAAAAGGATTCTGTTCTGGAATTTGAGCAAAAAGGAGTGCGAGACATTCGCTGGTCACCTTCAGGAAAATACATATCCTTTTTGGCTTCTGAAGATGGTAGTACCCAAATCTACAGACAAGAGCTACCCACTGGCAAACCGAAAGTAATCAGTGATCATCCTACTAACATTTCAAGCTACTATTGGAGTCATGACGAAGCTTCAATTGCTTTTATCGCAAGAGACGCTGAGGTCGAAAAAATCCCGTCTGAAAAGTTTATTACTGCCTTTGAAGTAGGCCCTCAAGGCTATCTTATTGACGATCAGTTTTTATCTTCCCACGTATATCTACTAGATGTTGAAAATGGAAACCAG
>JBLHTU010000124.1:0-11275 GCA_047627515.1 Cyclobacteriaceae bacterium
TTTCAGCTCGCTCGTTGTCTGAAAAGCGAGAGTGGTACACAGCAAATGCGTCACCAAAAACCTTCTTGAAACGGGCTACGATTTGTGTAGTCAAGGCTATTTCGGGTAAAAGGAGTAGCGCAAAATGACCTCGGTCGATCTGCTCTTTGATCAGATGCATATACAGTTCAGTCTTACCGCTTCCGGTAATGCCTTTTAAAAGAACTGTGTTTTTATCACTAAAGTGTCCTCTAATTTCTTTGATTTTATCTTGCTGATAATCAGATAATTGAGGTATAGCAGTTGAAATTTTACTTGTATAATTGAATCGATCAATCTTTTGCTCAAACTCTTCAAAATATCCATTCTTTATAAGAGTCTTTAATGAACTGGAACTGACTGAAAATACTAACTGTTTTTTCGAAATACCAGTTTTGTTAGAGGCAGTATCTTCCAACACATTTACATGCTGTAAATAGTGAACTAAGACATCCATTTGTTTTGCTTTAGCAGAAAGCAGGTCGCTTAGCTGATTCAGCTTAAGTTCATTGTTCCAGTTCGCAGAAAGTCTAACCCGCGACTCCTTCTTTGGCGCATACTTGTCTTTCACTCGCTCATAAAGAAAAACTAGCCCTTGCTCTCCTAAGGATTTAATTGCTTTTTGCGGGTGACTCGACGAAAGGAGTTTTTTTAATTCATCAATTGTTTGATCTCCAGCAGCTAGTATTTCTATGATTCGTTGCTCGCTTGGTTTAAGATCTAGTTCAAAGGGATTGATCTCAGAAATGAGGCCGACAAAGGAATCACTGGTAAGTTTTAGGTGTGATGGTAGCGCTGCGTTGTAAACATCACCCAGTGCTGCCATGTAGTAGCTAGACATCCATAAGAGGAACTCTAACTGCCTACCCGATACAATCGGGGTATCATCTATGATCTCTTTGATTTCACGTGGTTGATAACCTGTGTTCTCTTCAAAATTATTTTTTGTAGAGAGCACCAAACCTGTGTAAATCTTTCGTTTGCCAAATGGCACAATAACTCTACAACCAATCAAGCTGGCAGGAGACAATGTGAAGTCCGTCACCAAGTAAGTGAATGTACCCGGAAGGGGAAGAGGAAGTATTACTTCTATGTAAAAGCTCTGTTTTGCGTTCATCAACTCCTGCTATTTGATGAATTTATTTATGTGACCCATTTGTTTTTTGGATTTGCTTCAAAGCAACTGTTATTTCAGCAGTGGGTAACTGGCATACATTATCGTAACATATATAGATTATTGTTTGATCTGTGAGCGATTTATCTGCCAATAAAGGGTGTTGATCATCAGGGGTTTCTGCTGCGGCGACCACTCGGATGGGTATGTGGTTTCTTACTATACTTCTTGCCACTGCTTGATAGTCCGCTCCGATCACCACGATCTCAGGGATGGATCTTGTCAAATGAAGAGCAGCGATTGCCCAGTAAGACGTATCTCTTAGTGATTCAGAAAAGACAGGAGACATGGTTTTGACCATTTGAGTAGCCCTTTCAAAATAGTCGTTTTGAAAAGTGTGCTTGCTCAGCTTAATCAAATTGACAGCCATCACAGCATTAGACGACGGCATGACATTATCAAATAATTCTTTCTTGCTGGCAATTAATCGTTCCCCTTCAGTATTAGTGAAAAAATAGAAGCCATCTATTTGATCGAAAAAGTGAAGATTCATTCGATCGGTAAGTAGGCTAGCTAATGCCAAAGAAGCTGGATCAAAGAAAGCTTCATAATAAGTAATAAGTGCTTGAATAGTCAATGCATAGCCGTCAGCAAATGCTTCGATCTTTTTATCAGATAGGTGAAAAAGGATTCCGTCTTTCACCAAGTGATTTTGAATGAAAGTAAACAGTCTTGTACATGCAGGCTCAATCCGTTTATCACCAATTGCCATAAATGAGTCGACAAGGCCTGTGAGTGTCAGGGCATTCCAGCTAGTAATAATTTTATCATCCAAGCCTGGAGGAATTCGCTTGGACCTAATGGCCATGGCTTTTTCTTTAAATGAAATGATGCCAGCAAACAATGCCTCTTCATGGACTTTGTGTTTTTTAAGGACAGATTCATGCGTATGCAGTTTCCTGAGAACGTTTACACCTTCCCAGTTTCCATCAAGACTTATGTCAAAGTAGTCTTTGATCAATTCTTGATTGTCACCCAGAATTGACTCCAATTCTTCCTGACTCCAGACATAGTATTTACCTTCAACTCCTTCGCTGTCAGCGTCTAACGCACTGTAGTATCCGCCTTGTGAATCGAGCATGTCACGCGTAAGCCATTCAATGGTTTCTATTATGATTTTCGCATATCTGCTATGCTGTGTAATCGTAAAAAGCTGTGCGTACATGGACAGCAGCTGACCATTGTCATAAAGCATTTTTTCAAAGTGGGGGACATGCCATTCATCATCTACGCTGTATCTCGAAAAGCCCCCGCCTAGTTGGTCATAAATCCCACCTGCAGCCATTTTATCTGCAGTTAGTACTAGATGTGATAATAGCTTTTGGTCTGGGTAAGCCTCATACAGGACACTCAGCATTGTATAGATGCTTGGCATAGGAAATTTTGGCGCACCAGTATTACCACCCCAGACAGGATCAAACCTCAACGAAAGTTGGGTGTATCCAGAAATAATCAGATCAATATGAATAGATCTTGGGGGTAATTGCTGTAAGCCCTGCAGGTGAGAGCTCTGAATTGAAGCAGTAAATTTATCAGCACTCTCTAGAAGTTTCTCTTTATTACCAACATAGGCATCTGAAACACTTTGTAACAACTTCTTCCAACCTTCATTAGGGAAATAGGTGCCACCATAAAATGGTTTCTGTTCAGGGGTTAAGAAGACGTTTAGTGGCCATCCTCCATTAAGACCCATGGCTTGAATTGCGTCCATGTATATTGCGTCAATATCAGGGCGCTCTTCGCGATCAAGTTTGATATTTACGAATAGTTGATTCATCAATTGAGCAACAGATTCATCTTCAAAAGACTCATGTGCCATGACATGACACCAGTGACATGAGGAATAACCAATACTTAATAGAATTGGCTTATCCTGATCTGCTGCCAATTGTATGGATGCCGCAGACCATTCCATCCATTCTACCGGGTTACTGGCATGTTGCCGAAGGTAGGGAGATGAGCTTTTTGATAACTGATTCATGGTGTCTTATTTGTGAAGTGATTCAATTGACTTTGTATTTCTACTAATTCATGTGTTACTGAATATTTGTCTTGAATGGTTTCCAGTTTTTGTTTCACCTTTTCTAAGAATGCTAAGTGAGGTTTTGAGCCAGGATGTAGTGGTTTGTGAGCTAGGTCGAGGTTCAGAGATTTCCACAGTTTAGATTGATTATTTGCTTCCTCAGAAAACCAAGCCTTTTTGAGTTGTTCCCAGATCATATCTGTAGCTATTTTGTTGGGGTGCACGAGGTCTTCTTTGTAAAATCGATAGTCTCTCAGATGGTCAATTTGTAGTTCATAGGCAGGGAAGTAGTAGGTGTCTTTGGTTATACGTATAAGCTGATGCAAAGCTGTAATCAAATGTGCCTTTGATTGATTATTTTCTATGAGTCCATCTTTGTAGTGTCTCACCGGACTGATGGTAAATAGAAATTTAATCTTCCTATTTGTTGATCTGACAGAGTCAACCATTGACTGTAAACTACTCAGAATGTTTTCAGGGTTATCTATGTGCTTTGAGAAGGCCGATTGTGGTTGCTTATGACAATTGGCTACCAGTAAATCGTTGGCTTGTAAGCGGTAGGAGATGGCGGACCCCAGTGTAATGATGAGCCAGTCTGCATCTTTTAAGTAAGAGAGACTTTCTGCTTTGGATTGGAGGTAGCGATTCTCAACTTCTTTGGGTGTGTTGCCCCAGATCGTTGAATGCGCTAGCCAGTGGTAATAAATACCCTGATGGGCAACGATTGCTTTTTCTTCATCTTGCGATATTGCTGTTAATGCATGGGCGATGGCAACAGGATGGTACAATGTCCCAAAAGGGTGTTGAAGTGAGGCGAATTTTTCATCCACCAATCGAAATCCCATTTCTTGAGAGAAACAGGACCCAACGCTTAAGACTTTATCCTTACAGCCAAGCTTTGAATCAATAGGAGGTACCTCGAATGGTTGAAAATAGTCCATATACAAAAAAACCCTGACCGGATGGACAGGGTTTTAATGTTAGTCAAAGAATTATCAATCAGCAACTACATTCAATGTAATCTCATGATGTAAGTCTCTATGAAGATCTACGACTGCTTTGTGCTGCCCTAGCTCTTTTATATTTTTAGGAACAATGACCTTCTTTCTGTCAAATTCAAAGCCTTTTGCTGCTAGTGCGTCAGTTACCTGAAGTGCTGTGATAGCACCAAATATTTTACCTGACTCACCTGCTTTAGTTTTGATTTCAACGACGATCTCGCCCATTTTATCAGCTATTGCTTGCGCATCCTTAAGAGCTTTTTCGGCTTTGTGAGCAGCTTGTCTCACGTTTTCCTGAATACGCTTTCTGTTTGATGAATTAGCAATAATCGCTACTCCTTGTGGGATTAGGTAGTTTCTACCATATCCAGGTTTTACGGCTACAATGTCATTCTTATAACCCAAACCCTTGATGTCTTCTGTAAGTATAATTTCCATCTCTTTGGATTATTTTAATGAATCAGCAACGTAAGGTAGTACAGCAATATGTCTAGCTCGCTTTACAGCTTGTGCTACTTTTCTTTGGTATTTTAGACTTGTACCAGTCAATCGTCTAGGCAGGATTTTACCTTGCTCATTGATAAACTTCAACAAAAACTCGGGGTTCTTGTAGTCTATGTATTTGATACCATTTTTCTTGAAGCGACAGTACTTCTCAAGCTTCTGCTCTCTGTTGATCGGTTCGTTTTGTAGTGTCATGATTTAGCCTCCTCTTTTTCAGCTTTCTTGTTGAATTCTCCTTTTCTACGTCTTGCGTTGTAGATCACTGCGTGCTTATCTAGTGCAGTGGTCAAAAAGCGCATGACTTTTTCGTCCCTTCTATATTCTATCTCAAGCTTTTCTACGACGTTAGGATCTGCCTTAAATTCTAGTAGCTGGTAAAAACCAGTTTTTTTGTGCGTGATCGGATAGGCTAGCTTTTTCAGTCCCCAATTTTCTACATTGATAACTTCAGCTCCATTTTCGACCAAAACACCTTTGAACTTATCGACAGCATCCTTCATCTGAGGCTCAGACAAAACGGGAGTTAAAATGAATACTGTTTCGTAATCTCGTTTCATAATAGTGTTTAAATAAAAAATTAAGGTGCGAAATTAGCTATTTTATTACTTAGTAGCAACAAATAGAAGGCTATAACACCGTAGATCGGTGGATTATTTTACAATAAAACGGCCGGTACCCATTAGGTAATCATCTGTGTAGACTTCGACGAGATGTTCGCCCGTGGTAAACTCGCTGCCCTTGTCATAAAGGATCGTTACGCGTTGCGCTGATTTATCAAACAGTATTTCTTTCTTCGCGGTGAAGAACTGCTCTCTACTTTCAAGCATGAATGTGCCTGATCCTCTGGTTACATCGAACAAAACATTCCCATCGGGAGCAACTATTCTGAGCAATAGTTCTTTACCCTCGATAGGAGCAACTATATTTTTACTGACTGTGAAAATTATTTTTAGATTTTCAATCTGTCTATTTCTAAACTCATTTGCTCTTTCTTTAGCCCCACTTACAGCATACACTGTCATGCCTTCTACTTTAAGTTTGGCAACCAGGGCAACTTGGCTTTCAAGCTTCTGCTTCTCTTCATTGATGCTACGGATGGATTGGTTGAGCTGTTGCGTTTCAGTCTTGAGGTCAGAGTTTTCGGAAAGCAATTGCTCATTGATAGCTGTTAGCTGTTTGATTTCCTCATCTTTTATGAGCAGCAACTCCTGATAGCCATCAACTTTATCTTTCAGACCGCTAAGACTTTGTTGCTGTCTTTTGTCTTTATCTAGTAGACTTTTCTTCTCAGACTCTAATTGCTCTCTGATCGTTAACAGAGTATCAATTTGACCTCCAAGTTGACTTATTGTCAGAATTCTATCATCTAGTTCATTTGAAATGCTATCAAGCTGAATAAACGCTGCATTGAGTGCTACCTCTTTTTCCTCGTTTTTTCTTTCAAGGCTTATTTTCTGTATGATCAAGAATGCTACGACTGTGATTAATGCCATGACCATGATCGTGACGACAATGGTCCGCTTACTGGCACTTTTCTCTCTTTCGATTAGATCAGCACTGTCATTTTGTTCTTCACTCATTTTTCTCTCGATTTTCAGGCCACAAAATTAGTCGAATAACGTTCAGGAAAGAAGAAAGCTTACAATTTCAATTTGAAATGTTGCTTTTCCATCTTAATATTTGGGAAGATGAGACCCGCTTCAAATACGTCGACTGTGCATACATAATCGGGAGATTTTACAATTTTCTTCCAAGCGCTATTCATATTGCTCGACCAGTAAATATCATGAATGATGATCACTTGGATGTTTTGCAAGTGATTTTGCAACGCTTTGAGATAGAATTCCACCGACTCTGAGCGATGATCTGCGTCTAGGAAGATGAAGTCAGGCTGATGCTTTGCGACTAATTCAGGAAAAGTTGTGCTGACTAAACCACGATGTATTTGAAAGGTGCCTTCCCAAAGTGATTCTGCCTTCAAAGCGACAGCCTCGTTCCCTTCGATACTCAATACTTTTGGCTTATTTATGGCAGCATGCATGTATGCTGCTGCAAAGCCTAGAGATGTACCTGCTTCGAGTATTTTTTTGCAGTCAAATTCTTCGATAAGTGCCTTAAGTAATGTCTGAAACTTCACAGAACTTGATGAACGATTAGCTATTTCGGAGAGCTTCTTTTTTTTGCGAGCTCCAGTCTTCGGTTCATTGAATTGTATAAATGAATGATCTGATAGAAGCTGCTTTCGTTTGGCCTCAATATAAGATTGCTTGTGCTGTGATAGGTTTGGAAATACCTGATCGACCAAATGGTAAGCAAACGGTGAATGCGTACCATGCCTACCTTTGGCAAACAGTTGATGCTGAAAGAACTTACTTACAGTAAATAAAAAATTGAAAGTCAATCAGTTCAAGAAAATAGGGACGATCATCTGAAAGGGCGGGATATTCACGATGAACGTTTTTCCTGAATTAACGATTTCCATCGTATAGTACCCATGCATTTTACCTATTCCTGATCTTAAATTACATCCGGATACATATTGATGAGTAGCACCAGGCTCTAGTACTGGCTGCTTACCTACCACGCCTTCACCAGCTACTTCTCTGTTTGGATTGGTAGCATCAAATATCTCCCAATGACGGGTTAGTAGCTTAATGGTGTTATCACCCATATTTTCAATGATAACTCGATAGGTAAATACAAAATGCTGCCGACCCGGATTGGAGTATTCCGGTTGGTATTCTGTTTCCACAGATACTTTGACGCCTTTTGTAATATCAGTTACCATCTTCACAACTAATTTTGAGTAGTAATTTATCAATTTACATCTAAATTAAAAGTCTAAACAATCTTAAAATTAGTTCCACTGCATGCAAGTGAAAATAGCTGACTCCTGGAAGATAATTCTGCAGCCGGAATTTGACAAACCATATTTCTCAGAACTTATCAGTTTTATCCGTCAAGCGTATGCTTCAACGGAAGTATTTCCTTCCGGAAGTAAGATTTTCAGTGCTTTTGATCTTTGTGCTTTTGATCAAGTGCAAGTCGTGATTCTAGGGCAAGATCCATATCATGGTGAAGGACAGGCGCATGGACTGTGTTTCTCTGTCAATGAGGGAATTCCAATGCCTCCGTCTCTTCTAAATATTTTTAAAGAAATCAAATCAGATGTTGGGTTGCCAATGCCAGCTAATGGCAATCTTGTTAGATGGGCTTGTCAAGGGGTCTTACTGATGAATGCAACATTGACAGTAGAAGCACATAAAGCAGGATCTCATCAGAAGAAGGGCTGGGAGAGATTCACTGATGCTGTAATTCGCAAATTATCAGATGAGAGAAGCGATATTGTTTTTTTGCTTTGGGGTAGCTCCGCAATTAAGAAGCAAGGGCTTATTGATAGTAGTAAACATCTAGTGTTGACAGCTCCTCATCCATCGCCATTATCATCTTATCGAGGATTTTTTGGATGTAGTCATTTTTCAAAGACCAATGATTTTTTAAACTCAAAGCAGTTACCTGAAATCCTCTGGTAGTATATACAGTAGGAGCAATAGTAATTGTTATGAGAAGTGATTGGCACTACAGTACCTATGAACCCTCCGGAGAGCGTAGAAATATGTTTAAAGGCTTTTTGAGTTTACTTGTGATCATGGCTATCATCTCCGCCATCATTGCAGTAATTGTCTACTTAGTGTATCTGGCTCGAGTGCAACCCGAGTTGTTCTAAGGACGCCTATTCGATCTCCTTAAACAGTCTATTCCACCTCACCTTGCTTAACAGCGACTTGTTCTCATCAAGTGACATCCATATAAATGATGCTTCACCTACGACAAAGTCTTCACTTACAAATCCCCAATAACGAGAATCAAGTGAATTGTGACGGTTATCGCCCATCATAAAGTAGTAATCTTTTTTGAAGGTGTAAGTTGATAATTCATCACCTTCTACAACTAACTTATTATCGTCAATTTTCACATTATCCCAATCTTCATAGTCCCGGATTGTAGTTCCATACTTAGCGAGTGAATACTCATCAATTTCGATGGTCATGCCTTCATGCGGGACTTTTAGCGGCCCGTAATTATCGGCGTTCCAAGGGAAGTATCTAGCGTCAGGGAAGATGTTTTGTTCTACTCTATCAAGCTTAGAAAGCTGAATTTCTACTTTCTTCACAAATTCCAAACCCTCAATTTTCTTAGCTTCTTCTGCGGTAGTCAAAGCGATATAGCCTTTTGTACCATTAGGCCCAACAGCAGGGTAGTACTCCCAGATATTAAATTCATCAAAAACTCGATCCCTTATCATTTCATCTGTCTCGATAAAATATCTCATTTGCATCAATTTGGGATCTTGTACTCTTTTTCCATCGATGAATACTTCTCCTTTTTTTATTTGCAGCTCATCTCCTGGAGTGGCAACGCATCTCTTCACATAGTGCGTTCTTAAATCCTTTGGATGCTCTAGCTCAGGCGGGAAGTTGAAAACGACAACGTCTCCTCGCTCTACTCTTCCTAGAGAAGGAAATCTCAGCTGTGGAACCTGAAGCCATTCTAGATAGGAGGGGACTTCAGTACCCCATACCTTAGCATGAGTAAGGGGTATTTGTAAAGGTGTTTTGGGTGACCTAGGTCCGTATTCAACCTTACTTACAAATAAAAAGTCTCCTACAAGTAAAGATCTTTCCATGGAAGGTGTAGGGATGACGTATGCTTCCATAAATACCCATCGAATGAAAGTTGCAGCAAAGACAGCAAATACAATTGCTTCAAACCATTCTTTTGCGGGTCCTTTTTCAATTTTTTGCATCTCCGTCGCTTTCCCCTGATAGGTCGTATTGCTAAAAGCAATATAAACCATGTAAA
The DNA here is from genome assembly GCA_047627515.1 of Cyclobacteriaceae bacterium. Taxonomy (GTDB): domain Bacteria; phylum Bacteroidota; class Bacteroidia; order Cytophagales; family Cyclobacteriaceae; genus JAYPLE01. Next base: position 9,584 of record JBLHTU010000124.1, read on the forward strand.
AGGGGGCGAAAATCACGCCGACGGACTGGTCTACATACGTGAATCTACCGAAAGACTTTAGTAGGTCTAAGTGAATGGTAAGAGCCACAAAGAAATTAATCACAGGCACAAAAAGTAAGAATACCCACCAGGTAGGTCTTCCCACGATCTGCATATGCACATAGTAGTTATACAGAGGTATAAAACCAATCCACGCAGGCTTATCAGCTTTCTCAAAAAACTTGTAGTAGGCAATGGATTGTAATAAATACCAACCTAAAACAAAGATCAGTACAGATGTAAGGCTAAAATCGTTGAAATACATAAATTAAAAATTGAGGAAATCATCCATTGTAAATACTCCTTTTTTATCAGCTACCCATTCACCAGCAAGCACTGCTCCAAGGGCAAAACCTTTGCGATTTTTTGCGGTGTGTATAATAGATATTTCATCTATATCAGAGGTATAAGTAACCTGGTGTGTACCGGGCACTTCATCTTTACGGATAGATTTGATGTTCAGTTTATCTTTTTGATCGCTGGGTTCATTTACCCATTGATGGTAATTTTTATTGCTTTTCAAAATTTGATCGGCTAGTGAAATAGCAGTCCCACTCGGTTGATCGACCTTATGTACATGATGGGTTTCTTCTATCCTTGTTTGATATGATGGGAACCTATCCATCATTTGAGCAAGCATATTATTGACCTTAAAAAATAGGTTTACGCCTAAACTGAAGTTGCTTGAGTACATCAAAGTTGAATTAGATGAAATAGCAAGTTCATTGAGCACCTTTTCATGTTGATTCCAACCTGTGGTTCCTACTACAATTGGAAGTTGGCGACTGACACAGGTTTTTATATGGTCAACAACCGAATCTGGTGTTGAAAAATCAATCGCCACATCAGCGGTTAATGACGAATGACCCAGTTGATCAGTTGAATGTTCATCTATAATCGCTGCGATTTCATGACCTCTATCAAGGATGATTTCTTCTATGGTTTTACCCATTTTTCCATATCCTATCAAAATAAATTTCATCAGAATCGTAGCGTTAATGAAAGACCTGCGCTACGCGAAAATAATGGAGTACTCTGTAAACTAGGTGTTAATTTCAGAGAAAGCTCTTCGTTGATGTCAAACTCTTTTAAGTGAGCAGCAATGTGTGCTTCCGCAATGTTTATGAGGTAAAACGCTCCGGCTAAAATCATCATATAATCACGATTTCTACGAAACCTTTCTGCGTTACGGTTAATCGATGCTTCTGAGTAGACTCCCTCTGCAAATTCATCGAAAGGGTTCTCCAAGTCTGGCCTTCGAGAGCTGATTGCGATTTGAGCAGATCTAAATTGGTTATAAAGCTTATTGTTGCGATTAATCATGTGCGCGAAACCCATCAAGCCACCGTAAATCAATGGAATTTTCCAATATTGCCCATTGTAAGCTTGCCCAAGGCCCGGTAGAGCAGCAGAGTAAAGGGCTGCTTTCACAGGGTCTATTTTAGAAAGACCCACAAAAAATTCCGCAGTATCCTGCATAAATAGAAAAGCGGAATCAATTTTGATGCGCTCTTCAGATTGGGCTGTAGCGGAATAGGAAAGAAATAATCCCGCGATCAATGCAGCAATCTTATAATTCAAGGATTTCCAAAATTCTGTTGAGATCACTGGTAGAGACAAATGGTATATTGATTTCCCCCTTGTTATTGTCTG
>JBLHTU010000125.1:0-11156 GCA_047627515.1 Cyclobacteriaceae bacterium
ATCTTTTTATCCTGCACAGCCTCTTCATCGCTTTAAGAAAAAAGTTTCCTCTTTTGGGCCTATCATTCGTGACGGAATCCGATCTATTTCCTCGTCGGAAGGACAGCATGTAGTGGTCTATGCTACACATTCTTATATCTATTCAGATCATTTTCTGGTTGAGTTATCGAAACTGAATGTGCCAGTGGTTATCTATGGAGCTAAGTCGACTAAAGACTTACCAAACTTATTGTTTAAGGACATTGACCCGCAAGAGTTTATACAGGATGCAGCATCTAGTGCTTATATCATAGCTACACCGGGTAATATGCTGATTTCTGAAATGGGCTACTTAGGTAAGAAGATGATTCTGATTAGAACGACGCCACTCGAGCAGCGAGAGGGATCGATTAATGCGCTGAAAATAGGGATTGCGCAAGTAATAGAGCCTCGGGATTTTACCGCAGAGAAAGTTGCCGAAAAACTCCGCAAATTTAAACCGTATGATTCTTTACATGACGAATCAGAGCATATTGCCAATAAGCTCTTATCGTTTACCCGCAATAGGGAGTAGTTATTTTTCTACTTTATCATAAATGATATTCACAGCATCCGCGACACTGTTCATCTGACCAATCACATCATCTTCAATCATAATATCGAACTTGTCTTCTATGTCGAGCACGATATCAACTATGTGGGCAGAATTAATTTTTAAGTCATTGATAAGCTCTTTTTCTTCCGTAAGCTCATCGATGCTGACGTCTTCCGGTAGGTAAGGTTTGATGATTGCTGTTAGCTCATCTTTGATTTCGTTCTTCTCCATTATGCTTCAAACTTTTGAAATACAAGACAACAGTTCATGTCGCCAAAGCCAAAATTAGCCTTAATTATTGTACTTATATTCTTCTCGATCGTTTGAGTTGGGATTTTTTCTAACGGAAGAATTGATTTTATTGCTGGGTGTATGCTGTCTTCATTTACGTTCAGATTTCGATGTACAAAGCCTTTATATAATTGCAGGATACACGCTACAGACTCGATCGAGCCGGCTCCTCCGATGCAATGCCCGATCATTGATTTGGGTGTATTGATCAATGGCATTTCATCTCCTTGAAGGTTTAAGGCTTTTGACCAGTTGCTGATTTCCAGCGGGTCTGCTCTGGTCGATGTCAGGTGTCCCGAAATTAAGTCGATCGATTCAGGCGTTATGCCAGCGTCTGAAACTGCGTCTTCTATGCACTCAACCAGAGCTTCCGAGTTAGGCGCTGTCATGGTGCCGCCGTTCCGTAGGCCTCCGCAGTTTTGCGCTCCGCCCAATATTTCTGCATAGATTTTAGCGCCTCTGGCTTGTGCGCTTTCAAGGGTCTCTAGGACCAACGCACCGGATCCTCCGCCCGGCACAAATCCTCGCGAAGTAGCGCTCATAGGCCTTGAGCCAGCTTCGGGTTCTTCGTTGGAATCCGAGACCAATACTCGCATCGCATCAAATGATGCCCATATGTAGTGCCCTACTCCCTCAGTACTACCACAAAGAGCCCGTTCGACCTGCCCTGACATAACCTGCCGATACCCCATCAAGATAGACTCACTTCCCGTGATGCAGGCGGAGGAATTAGACTGCACATATCCTAAGCCCAGGATCTGATTGAGATAGGCTGCGGCTCCACTGTTCATGCTTTGTGGAATGACTCGGCTTCCCAGTTTTCGATTGTCCCCTTCATCGATTGTATTGATCATCCAGCCCACCATTTCATCCATTCCCAGGGCACCAGAACCAAAAACCATCGATGTTTTTTTATCTCTCTTTTCGCTGGAGATAGGTAGCCCAGCATCTTCCCATGCTTCTAGTCCAGCAAGGCACCCGTAGATTACTCCATGATTTCGAAGCTTTTCGATATAAAATTCAGGGAGATATTGCTCCAAGTATTCTCTGGTTAATATAGGTTGTCCACCGATCTGGCATTTCATATTTAGGTCTTTATGACCCTCAAAAAAGCGAATACCAGATTTACCTTCACGCAATGCTTGTTCAAAAGCGTTAACGCCTGAAGCATTAGGTGCGACTACTCCCAAGCCCGTAATTACAACTCGTCGATTATTCAATTGCTGATTTATTTATGATCATTCCAGAACACTCCCCATTAGCTATTTTGGTGCCATCCTCTTTTCGACAGCTAATTTGGCACTTTAGTTTGTTGAATCTAAAATAAATCTTTTTTGATTCAACAATTAAGAGGTCATTTGGACCGGCTTTCGCCAAAAAATCAATGTTGGCATTCGAAAAAACCGGTAGTATGTTTTCTCCACTTTTTCGCTTACCCGCCAAGTGAATGCCCAAGGAGACTAATCCGATTTGTGCCATTATTTCGGCGATGATCACTCCCGGTACAATAGGGTGATCGGGGAAATGGCCAGCAAAAAAGTACTCATCTGGCTTGACATGATATTTTCCGATGACTCCTTCGTCATCCACTTTGCTCAATTCATCTACAAATAGAAAAGGACTGCGGTATGGCAAAGCATCAAGTATGTATTGATATTGGTTCATCAGATTAAGTGCTCTCCGCCGTCTACATGGATTAGACTGCCTGTCACCCAGGCTGCTTCTGGCAATGTCAATAAATAGATCATGTTGGCTACATCTTGAGGTAAAGTGAGACGACCTGATGGATTTCGATTTTTGGAAGTGTCAATTAATTCTTCCACCTCCGGAATCATGCGCAATGAAGGGGTATCTGTGACTCCAGCTTGAATGACATTAACCCGAATGCCTTCAGGTGCTAACTCCGCCGCTAAATATTTACAGAGTGTTTCCAGTGTCGCTTTGGCTAGCCCAACAGCACCGTATCCTTTCCAAACTCGATCGTTACCTTCAGAGGTGAGTGCGATGATCCTACTATCTCTTGTTAGCAGCTTCTGATCCAGCAAGCTGGTCACCCACTGATGTAGATTCGTGCCCATTGCAGCGATAGTTAGCTTCAGATCTTCTGCATTTAAACGAGATTGATCGCCAACAAAAGGCTTAAGATTGCCTCGACTTAGAGCGTGCAATACCAAATGAAAAGAGGAGGCATCTTTCTCTTGTATTTCATGAAGACATGCAGCAATTTTTTCTGAATTCGTTGCATCAAGATTGAAGCACAGAATTTGTTTTTCTGCTTTCAGTGCAGCGATATGATCATTCAACAGCGCAACTTGCTGTCTTCTATCTCGGTGTACTAGCACAATTTCATAATCATGTGCTATCAGTTTGTCAACTGTCGCCAGACCGATACCGCTTGATCCCCCTATGATTAATGCTTTTTTTCTCATTCAGAAATATTTTTTTGGAAACACCGCCGCCTAATATCAACAGGGTCAAGCTGATCTCCAAACTCATTCCAAAGATTTAGTACTGACCTATTCTCTTCTAGCATTGGGCCTGTAGATACATATTTTACTCCATTCTTTTGGTAAGCCTTGATCAATTCATTGAAAATCAGCACATTGGCTCCAAGTTTTTGATAAGCAGGATCTACACCGATCAGAAACATATCTAGGTGATCGTTTGATCGGAAGGCCTTAAGTATATGTAAGAATCCGAACGGAAATAGCGATCCGTTCGATTTTTGGAAAGCTTTGGAAAGCGACGGGAATGAAATTGCTAAAGCAACGACTTCATCTGAACTATTAACGATTATGCTTATATACTCCTTTCGGACAAACTCGAAATACTGCTTGATGTAGTAATCAATTTGTTTTTTTGTAAGTGGATAATAGCCATATAAGTGCTGATAAGCACGGTTTAGCACATCAAAGGCTCCGTCGGCATACTTTAGAATTTCTTTCGCTGATCGAAATCGTTTTGGCGAAATGCCAAATCTACTTTCTACTAAGGCAGCAGTTCTACTTAATTTTTTTGGTAATTCATCAGGAACTGAGCTACGTATTTCTACCCAATCTACTGATTTTTCAAAATCTAACTTCTCAAGGTGCTCGGTGTAATAAGGGAAGTTATAAATAGTGGCTTGTGTAGCCATTTGATCAAAACCGCTAATAAGCATGCCTTCAAAATCTAAATCGGTAAACCCTAGTGGACCGTGGATGTATTTAGCCTTTTTCTTGAGTGCCCATGCTATTACGGTCTCAAAAAGAAGTTCAGAAACTTGATGATCATCTATAAAATCTACCCAGCCGAAACGAGCTTTTTGAGTTTGCTTAAATTCTTCTTGGTGTAGGATGCCAGCTATTCTTCCTACGATTTCGTCTTGACGTTTTATTATCCAGTAGGAAGCTTCACAATGCTCAAATGCAGGATTTTTTTCTTCTAAGAGAGTACTTAACTCGAAATTGATGATCGGAGGGACGTAGTACTGATTTTCTCTGTACAGCCTCATCGGAAACTTGATGAATTCAATTAGTTCCTTTTTTGAGGATACTGAAATAACTTCCAATGACATCACAGCAAGTTATGTTTTTTGTAGTAATCGAAAGTGTCCTTGAACCCTTCTTGGAGGCCGAATTTGATCTTAGTTTTGGGATGCAGAAGTTGTCGGTTTTTTTGCAGATCCCAATTTTTAGATATTTCGTTGTATTTATCCAGTGTCACCCTAGGCGTTCTTTCTATCAATGCGTGCACTCTATCACTGAATGAAAGCCAAACTTTGGCGAGAAAACCCGGAAATTGTACGGTTAGTAATTTACGATTCACTGCCAGTGACAAAACCTTTTTAAGGTCTTGATGATTGTACACGAGCCCGTCACTAAAGTGAAGTGTCTTATTCTTCTCTGGGATTTGAGTAAAAATCGCATTCGCTAAGTCTTCAGCATGAATCAAGGTCACCTGTTGGTCTTTGGGTGATAGTATTGGAAAAAGCCCTTTGCTGGCCGCTTGAAACAAGGGCAAAAACGCCAGATCCCCTGGTCCGTAAATGCCTGTGGGTCGGCAGATTAAATAGTCGAACCCAGACTCGATCACAGCTACTTCTGCTGCTTTTTTGCTTTCTCCATAGTGTGAAACAGGTGCCGTGAATCCATCCGGCCCATTTGCAGCATAAGATGAAATCAAAACCAGTTTGCCTCCATCACTCAATATATTTCTTTGCTTTAATGCATCAATTAGCTTCTGGATAAGACCATAATTGGCATCAAAATATGCTTGTGAGGAGAGGCTCACCGTTAGTCCGGCATTATGGATGATGCAATCATACGGTTGCTGTCCGGCCATCGATGAAGCAATGGAGTCGGTGAGTGTTTTGACGGTATCGTAATTAATTACGGCCCTCACTACTTCCACACTTGCAAGTAGCTGGCAGTCCGCGCCTTTTCTAATCCAGGCAATAACCTCGTGCTGATCCTTTTGGGCAGACTTGATTAAGTGAGACCCAAGAAAGCCATTTGCCCCAGTGATAGCAATTTTCAAGTTAAGCTGCTTTGTTGTGAAGCCGGATTCCTAACGCTTTAGCCACTTTCCACATCTTGGAAATCGCTTCATCGATTTGGGCCTTCGTATGGGTCGCCATGAGAGAAAAGCGGATCAATGAATCTTCAGGAGAAACTGCGGGAGCTACAACCGGATTCACAAAAATACCCTCTTCAAAAATCATCGATGTGAACTTGTATGTCAATTCGTTATTGCGCAAATAAATCGGTATGATGGGAGTTTCCGCTAAGCCTGTATCGAATCCAATCTCTGCTAACTGTTGCATAGCGTACTTTGTGTTTTCCCATAACTTCAGTCTATGTGAGTCATCAGTTGATATAATATCGAGAGCGGCTATGGCCGCAGCAGTAGAGGCTGGAGTCATGCTGGCACTAAAAATGAGAGAGCGAGCATGATGCTTTACATATTGAATCACATTGCTAGAACCGGCTAAAAATCCGCCTAAGGAAGCTAGGGACTTACTAAACGTGCCACCAATTAATTCTACTTCGTTAGTGAGATTAAAATGATCTGCAGTACCCCTACCATGGTTGCCAAGCACGCCTATAGCATGGGCACAATCTACCATAATAGACGTATTATGTTGTTTAGCAATATTCACCATCTTCGGAAGATGCACAATATTGCCTTCCATGCTAAAAATACCATCAACAGCGATCAGTTTGTGAGGGACGTCTACTAGTTTTTCCAATCGTTTTTGGAGCGAATTCATATCGTTGTGGCGATAGATCACGGTATTAGCATCGGACAACCTTGCGCCTTCATACAGCGAAGCGTGGTTGAGTCGGTCCATGAGAATGGTATCTCCTTTTTTCATCAAAGTGGGGAGAGCTCCTAGGTTTACCTGAAAACCTGTACTGAAGACTAACGCTTCTTCTTTCCCTAAAAAGGTTGCTAATTTTGCTTCAAGTTGCTCATGTAGATCTGTAGTTCCATTTAGAAATCGTGAACCAGAGCAGCTGGTTCCATATTTTTCAAGGGCAATAGACGAGGCTTCAATGACTGCAGGGTGAGTGGTCAGTCCTAAATAACTGTTGGACCCGAACATAAGAACCTGCCGGCCATTGACTGTAACCTGTGTTTCTTGACGAGAGTCAAAACGCCTAAAGAAATTATATACCCCAGCACGCTGGATGTTATTTTTTTCTTCTAAAAATTGGATGTATCTATTTCCGAACGAATAGCTCATAGAACAAAACTACTCGATTATAAAAGATTTCGAGATACCTCGTCCAATATTCAACCCTTATTTAAACTATAAGCATGCTATTCACCAAATCAGCGAATAATATGTTTCTTTGCATACAAATGAAAGCGGAGTTTATAAAGCTATTTCCAGACAATCCTGACCCCAAAAAGATCTCACACATTGTAGAAGTCTTAAGAAAGGGAGGGTTGATTATCTATCCGACCGATACTGTTTATGGGTTGGGTTGTGATATTTTTAACAGCGCTGCGGTCGAGCGAGTAAAGCAGCTCAAGGGTGAAAAGAAGAAGCAAACTAACCTGTCTTTTATCTGCTACGATCTCAGCCACTTGTCAGAGTACACACGCAGCGTCAATACGCCTACTTTCAAGCTGATGAAAAAGGCATTACCAGGACCGTTTACCTTTATCCTTTCGGCGTCGAGCAAAGTACCAAAATTGCTAAATGCTCGTAAAAAGACTGTGGGAATCAGAATTCCAGATAATAATATCCCACGACAGATAGTTCGAGAATTAGGTAACCCGATTGTGACAACTTCGATACATGATGAAGATGATGTAATTGAGTACTCTACAGACCCTGAGTTGATTTACGAGAAGTATCAAAAAGTCGTCGACATTGTCATTGACGGAGGTTATGGAGACAATGAAGCAAGTAGTATCATTGATTGCAGCGAAGATGATCCTGTGATTATCAGAGAAGGAAAAGGGGATGTAGGCGCTTTACTGCAATAGTGAAGGCAGACACGGCTATTGATCGCAAAGTATTAATCGAGCCACATTATTTTGGATCACTAGAGTATTTTACGCAAATCCTTTTTAGAGAAGAATTACAGCTAGAGATTAATCAGAACTATAGCAAGCAGACGTACAAAAACAGGATGAAGCTTCTGGGACCTCAAGGTGTACATCATCTGTCCATACCGGTTCATTACAAAAATCACATGCCGCTCAAAGATGTTCGAATAGACTATGAGCAAAATTGGGTCAAGGTTCATCTAGGCTTTATCCATTCTGCATATGGTAAGGCACCTTTTTTTGAACATTATTACCCGATCATCGAAGAGGTTTTTAGCAGAAGGGATATATTCTTAAAGGACTTTTTGACGGGCTGTCTGACAACATGTCTGTATTTGCTTGGGCATTCTATAAGCGTTTCATTTACTGAAAAGTATGTTGAAATGTCTGGAATAGACATTTTGGATCTTAGGGAACAAATTACTGTTAAAAAAGATTATCAGCTAAGGCACTATTACCGTCCAGAAACTTATCATCAGAACTTTGGCAATAAATTTGTCAACAATCTGAGTATCCTAGATGCATTGATGTGTACAGGACCAGCGTGCCGTCAGATCATCGAAAAATCTGCTTTTAGTAATTAAGAACAATTCCTTTAAGGCTGTGTTTTAAGATCAGTTCAGGTGGTATTTGCCAATAATACTTTTAAATTTACTTACACGACATTCGTTATCATTTAAGATCCATTTTATGGAAGCAAAATTTTCAAACAGAGTCAAAGAAGTCATTTCGCTGAGCCGTGAAGAAGCATTGCGATTGGGCCACGATTATATAGGTACTGAACATCTCCTGCTGGGTATGATCCGAGAAGGTGAGGGAGTAGCTGTTGGTCTCCTTAAGAAATTGGGCGTCTCCTTGGAGGAGCTGCGTACTTCTGTCGAACAGGCTACGAAGGGTACTGCAACGAGCAACGTAAAAAATCTAGCCAATATTCCGCTAACAAGGCAGTCAGAAAAAGTCCTCAAGATTACGTATCTCGAAGCTAAAATTTTCAAAAGTCAGTTGATAGGAACAGAGCATTTGCTTCTTTCTATTTTGAGAGATGAAGACAACTTAGCAACACAGATCCTTGAGAAGTTTGACGTTGGCTATGATGTAGTCAAAGAGCTATTAGAATATCAAACAGAGAATCCAATGGCTCAATCGGAGACTGATGATCCTGATGAAGATTCAGGAAGAGTCTTCGGCGGAGGAAGCGGCGGATCAGGGGGCAGTGGAAAAGAGGCAGGTAAAACAGGAGAAAAATCTAGAACACCCGTGCTAGATAATTTTGGCCGTGACCTTACTAAGTATGCCGAAGAAGATAAATTAGACCCTATCGTAGGGAGAGAAAAAGAAATCGAGCGTGTAGCTCAAATCCTTAGTAGGAGAAAGAAAAATAACCCAATCCTCATTGGCGAGCCAGGCGTAGGTAAAACAGCCATTGCAGAAGGTTTAGCATTAAGGATAGTTCAAAAGAAAGTTTCAAGAATACTGTTCGGTAAGCGAGTGGTAACGCTTGATCTAGCCTCACTGGTAGCTGGTACTAAGTACCGGGGGCAGTTTGAGGAGCGAATGAAAGCGGTCATGAATGAGATAGAAAAATCTCCTGACGTGATCTTGTTTATTGACGAACTTCATACAATCGTGGGCGCTGGAGGTGCATCGGGATCTTTGGATGCGTCTAATATGTTTAAGCCAGCTTTAGCGAGGGGCGAGATACAATGTATCGGTGCTACTACACTAGATGAGTATAGACAATACATCGAAAAAGACGGCGCATTGGCGAGGAGATTTCAGATGGTGATGGTAGACGCTACTTCTCCTGAGGAGACCCTTCAGATCTTAGACAATATCAAAGATAAATATGAAGATCACCATAATGTGATCTACAGCGCAGAAGCAATTAAAGCTTGTGTGATGTTATCGGATCGCTATATCAGTGATCGCTTTTTGCCAGACAAGGCTATAGACGTCCTAGATGAAGCAGGTGCCCGAGTGCACATCAATAATATCAATGTGCCTGAGCAAATAGTATCACTCGAAGAGCAGATCGAAGAAGTGAAGCTTGAAAAAAATCGAGTGGTCAAAAGCCAGAAATACGAAGAAGCTGCTCAGTTAAGAGATAAGGAGAAGAAGCTTATTGCTCAGCTAGATGAGGAGAAGGCTAAGTGGGAAGAAGACACCAAGACCAAGCGGTACTTAGTAGAGGAGGTGAATGTTGCCGAAGTGGTAGGTATGATGACGGGAATCCCTACAAAGCGAATTGCTGAAAATGAGAGCAAAAAACTACTTAGCATGCGTGATGAGTTGACGACTAGCGTTGTCGGTCAAGATGAGGCAGTCGTAAAGTTGACAAAGGCGATACAGAGGACCAGAGTGGGTCTGAAGGATCCTAAGAAACCAATTGGCTCATTTGTTTTCCTCGGGCCGACAGGTGTAGGTAAGACCGAGATGGCCAAAGTACTGGCTACTTACTTGTTTGACAAAGAGGATTCTCTTATCAGAATAGATATGAGTGAATACATGGAGAAATTCTCAGTCAGTAGACTGGTAGGAGCGCCTCCAGGTTATGTCGGTTACGAAGAGGGTGGGCAGTTGACTGAGAAAGTCAGAAGAAAGCCATATTCAGTCATATTGTTGGACGAAATCGAAAAGGCTCATCCAGATGTGTTTAACATCTTGTTGCAAGTATTGGATGATGGTATTTTGACAGATGGACTTGGTAGACGAGTAGATTTTAGAAATACTATTATCATCATGACTTCTAACATTGGAGCTCGTGACTTGAAAGATTTCGGAGCAGGCATTGGTTTTGCTACACAGACCAAAAAAGACAACATGGACGAGGTCATGAAGTCGACCATTACCAATGCTTTGAAAAAGGCATTTAGCCCGGAATTTCTCAATAGATTGGATGACGTGATTGTCTTTAATAGTTTAGAGCGTGAGCACATTCATAAGATTATAGATATTTCGCTGGGCCATCTATTTGAAAGGATTACACAGTTAGGATATAAAATCACGCTTACAAAGAAGGCAAAGGACTTTCTTTCTGATAAAGGTTATGATCGACAGTTTGGGGCGCGACCACTCAATAGAGCGATCCAGAAATACTTGGAAGATGCTGTAGCTGAGGAGATTCTTAAAGGTGTAATTGCCGAAGGGGATACGATCCAAGCGGACTGGGACGGTAAGGCAGACGCCTTGACAATTAAAGTCAAGAAGAAGAAGATCAAAGAAGAAGATCAAGAAAAGTAGATGTAAAAATCTGATAATCAGGGGGTTGAAAAATTCTCTGATTATTTTTTGGTAAAAATGGTTTATAATGTAAACTAATTTATAATTTTGCCGTATCCTTATACTATTAAAAGTATTAAATATGGAAAACACAACAAGTCAACAACAGCTGGCACTCATTTCGGAAATGATTAGCCAGGCCAAATCATCAGTAGGAAAAGGAGGAAGTTCCCAGATCCTTATGTGGGGTTGGGTAATAGCTACAGCAAATTTTGGGCATTATATACTGGATCAAATAGGGTACTACGCCCCATTTATTGTGTGGTTCATTGTATTTCCGGCGATACTTGCCTCTGTTTATATGGGTAGAAAGACAAGAAGCTCTGGGACATCTTCGCATCTAGACAGACTATATGGTAGAATTTGGCTAGGTGTCGGTATTTCTATTTTACTCACTTTGATGATGATGCAGGAACTCAATGGTTTTCATAACCCTGTGATCATGGCGACCGCTGCCATTGGTATGTTT
>JBLHTU010000126.1:0-11146 GCA_047627515.1 Cyclobacteriaceae bacterium
CCCAGCTGGCTTGTAGCCACTGCATCGATTGGGTACTATCAGAAGGCTGAAGTACGGAGAAGGCAAGTACTGCGAGTAATGTGTTAATGGTCATTTCGTTATAATATTTTGTGTTATTCCCTTAATGATATGATACGTGCCGAATTGATAGAAGTTTTGTTTTAACAGCGGTATATTATACTGAAACAGGAAATACTTTAAACTATCTGTAGGAAGGAGAGGAAGTTATGACGTGAGACCCGACCGGAAACGCAAAATGGTGGCACAAGCAGGCCAGACAATTGCCCACTCATCAAATACGGGCTCATATTGTCGCCGATGAATAGATACTTTTGTAACCTAACCTATGAACAAAGTCAGGCTTTATTGGATTTGCCAGTTTTTTGGTTGGACGCTCTATGGAGTTGTTCAGATTTCGCTCTTTTCGGTAACGGGAGAATTAGGTGTTGCCTATGTTATGGGACAGGGTATTCAGGTTGTATTCTACATCTTACTGACTCATCTCTTTCGAAGCTTTTTGCTCAAGTTAGGTTGGCTGCAATTTCGGTGGTACTGGCTAATTGCCCGTTTTTTTCTAGGTTCACTTGTACTCGCTACAATACATTATGCTTTTTTGGTTTTATATGCCTACCTGGTGGGAGATCTCACAACAACAGACCTTGAACCTCTTACTATTCTTGCTAGCGTCCTAGTGTCTTCTTTTTTATTCTTGTTTTGGTCACTTCTGTATTTGTCATTCCACTATTTTGAGCGTTACAATAAGTCTTTTCAGAATGAGGCAGCAATGCGGGAGGTCGAGTTAAACAACTTGAAGTCTCAATTGAATCCCCACTTTATTTTCAATGCACTTAATAGTATTAGAGCTTTGGTAGATGAAAATCCAGCAAAAAGCAAGAAAGCGATAACGCAGCTCTCCAACATTCTTCGTAATTCATTGAGAATTGAAAGAAAGCGCTTGATTCATTTTGATGAGGAATTAAACACAGTGAAAGATTACCTTGCGTTAGAATCCATTCGATATGAAGAACGATTGGAAACCACGTTTGATATTGCAGTTGGTTCGGAAGCATACCTCATTCCGCCACTGATGATACAGACCTTGGTGGAAAATGGGATAAAGCATGGAATCTCTAATTTAAAGCAGGGGGGATTTATTTCTCTAAAGACATTGTTGGACCACAAAGGCTTGATCATATTGATCCGAAATAGTGGGCAGTTTACACAGAAGTCTACCGCAAGCATTGGCTATGGGCTACTGAATACTCGTAAAAGATTAGAGTTAATCTATGGTGCTGAAGCTGAATTCAGTATTCAAAATGAGGATAAACACATTGTACTAACAAGAATCGTAATACCAAAGAACGTATGAAGGCAATAATTGTAGATGATGAGCGGCTCGCACGAAAAGAACTCAATTCACTCCTAGAGCAATACCCTGAGATCGAAATTTTGGCTGAAGCTGTGAATGCGGATGACGCCATAGAGAAGATCAATCAACTCCAGCCGGATTTGATATTCCTTGATATTCAAATGCCCGGTAAGACAGGGTTTGAAATGTTGGAGGAATTGGAGACCACCCCAGATGTGATTTTCACTACAGCTTATGATGAGTTTGCCATAAAAGCCTTTGAGTTTAACGCGCTTGACTATGTCATGAAGCCTATTCAGGAAGACAGACTAAGGGACGCAATAGCCAAGGTATTGGAGAAGAAAAAATCCGAACCTCAAGCCATTCAGACCGAGGAAAAGGCAAGAAAATTGGGCATTGATGATCAAGTCTTTGTCAAAGATGGCGATCGCTGCTGGTTTGTGAAGCTCTCAGATATTCGCTTGTTTGAATCAGACGGGAATTATATCAAGGTGTATTTTGATAAGTTTAAGCCGATGATCCACAAAAGCCTCAACGCGTTGGACGAAAGACTAGATGACAGAAGCTTTTTTCGAGCCAGTCGAAAGCATATCATTAATTTGAGTTGGGTCGAAACCATAGAAACATGGTTTAATGGAGGGCTTCTTGTTCAATTAAAAGGAGGCGAAAAAGTAGAGGTAAGCCGTAGACAAGCTGCCAGATTCAAGGAAAAAATGAGCCTTTAGGAGTGATTGATCTCTGAAAGGAATTGCTTTTCAATCGCCCAATCTTTTGCAAGATTTAGCATAGCAGTTGTCTCCATTTCTGTGACATAACCTTTCTTATGATTGTCTTCCCAAGTTTCCATCAAGAATTGAAGTTTCTTCTCGTTGGTTTCTGACTTGATTTCTTTTGCTAGAAATTCTTTTGACCTTTCAAAGGCAGACATATAGTCTTGTGCGATAAACTCTAATGCCCAAGTGTACTCTTCTTGTGCATCGAGCCGTGAGACATAGTCTTCAAGTATTTTTTTTTCGTCCAGGTCTATGCCATGGTAGTGAAAGATTAAAGCTTTCAATAAAACGAGACTTTTTTTTAGTTCAGTTGACATAAGATGGAGAAACAGCGGGCCGTAGTTTGTTAATGGTCATCGAATAACAATTTTAAAGAAATTTCGTCAGCTATCAGCATGCCTTTCAGAGTCAATCGCAATCGTTGGCTCTCAAGGAGGATCATTTCATTATCGACTAATGGATTGATCCATTGTTTTTTCATACTAATGAGATCTAATTGATGAATATCTTTCAAGTAATTGAGATCTAGACCGTCTTTAGCTCTTAAGCGAGTGAAAATATACTCATTCAATTTGTCAGTCTCAGATAGTGTCTCAACAGTCTCAGGGATCTGTTTTTGATGGATCGATTCCATGTATTTCTTATTGTTACTAACATTGAATGCTCGGGTATCTCCTGTAAATGAGTGTGCTCCGGGCCCTATGCCGATATACTTTGTGCCAGACCAGTAGGCACTGTTATGCTTACTGTAATGACTGGGGAGTGCATAGTTTGATACTTCGTAGTGAATATAACCAGCTGCGGTCAACTTCTCGTGCGCCATCGTAAATGCTGTAGCCATTTTCTCTTCTGCTGGCTCACTGATTTTTCCTGTCTTTACCCACTTTCCAAATGCTGTTCGAGACTCAATCGTTAAGCCATAAATGGACAGATGAGGCACTTGAAATGAAATCATTTTGTCAAGGTCGGTATCCCATTCATTCAAGGTAAACCCGGGTATGCCAAAGATCAAATCTGCAGTATAACTACTAAACCCAGCCTCGGAGAGCTGTTTTAGTGCTTTTTCGGCTGTAATGGCATCGTGCGCTCGATTAGCGAACTTTAATTGCTCGTTGTTAAAAGATTGTACACCGACGCTTAGTCGGTTAATACCTAGTTGAAGCCAATCGGCGAGTTGAAATTCATTAATATCCTCTGGATTTGCCTCGAGCGTGACCTCTGCAAGCTTGGTAGTGTCAAAATGCTGGTAGATGCTGTTCATTATCAATGAAAGCTCCGATTTTGAGAGCAAGGAGGGTGTCCCTCCACCGAAATATACAGTAAGCAACGGGTTAGAGTGTAGTTTGCTTTTCAATTCAATTTCAGCGCACAAGGCACTCACCATCTCCTGCTTATATCGGAGGTTAGTACTAAAGTGAAAATCACAGTAGTGGCAAGCCTTTTGGCAAAATGGTATATGAATATAGAGACCGCTCAAGCAAGTTGGGTTTAAGTTTGTAAACTTACTGAAGTTTATAGCTGCTTGAGAAAACATGTAATCATATGTATGCTTTTGTTGGGCTTTCGCTTAGGTGTTTGCGCACAGGTTCGATCGATGTTGCTTGATAGGGACACAGTCCTTTCAACTAGCGGTCAGGATTCTCTGGCATTTACGAAGTCCGTTTTAAAGTTGCTCAATGATTGGACTTCTGAAGGTTTCATCTACTCTGGGATAGACAGTATAACTGTCTTCGAAGATACAGTCTCTTGGTATGCTCATCAAGGAGATCGATTTCAGTGGGACCAAATACATATCCAGTCTGAGGACAGTTCAATCTCTTATGATGTAAAGAGCAGCCCAAATAAGGTTTTGACTAAATATGCTGATAGTGGATACCCATTTTCCAGACTTTTTTGTCAGGAGCTGTCTACCAACGGAGATGAGATTACTGCGACTTTCATGATAGATATGGGGCCACAGATTTCTTTTGATTCGGTTCAGATACAAGGAGAACTTTCAATTCGTCAGGGGCCATTACACAAGATTCTGGGCGTGCAGCCGGGAGCATTCTATCAAGAATCGGTTTTTAAAGGAATCAAAGCGAGAGTTGAATCAGTGCCATTTATTGCGTTGAAAACTGAGCCTGATATAGGGTTTTCTGATCAGAAGGCAACAGTATATTTGGAGGTTGAGTCAGTGAAAGCAGGTCGTTTTGATGGTATTGTTGGTCTGGTTCCATCACCGCCTGGAAGCGATAGAAGTAGTCAGTTGAATGGGTTTTTTGATCTAGCCTTACCAAATCTCTTTAATGCAGCGATTGATTTTAATGCTTACTGGAGTGCCTTTGGCACCAATTCTCAAAAAATTGCTTTAAGCAGTTCAGCTCCACATTTAACTACTCTAGGTTTGGGCATTGAGGCAGCCTTTGATTTGATACGGCAGGATACTACATTTTTAAACCAGTCTTTTCGGGTTTCCCTATTGTCTCGAATAGGGACTAGGAGTAAAATATCTTTTGGCTATCGAAGACAGAATAGTATTGAGCAGGGCTCCTTCAGTGAGTTGATCAGGCCATTTCAGTACGCTTGGTACCAGTTTAGCTATAGGTCCAATACGCCACTTTTTGCTTTTGAAAGGTCATCGGGCTTCTCTTACCAATTTGATGCGTCAGTTGGAGACCGAAGGCTGTTAGAAGAAGAGGTGAATAGACGCTCCTTATCGCTTCAATCCACAGGGAGGTTGTCATTATCACAAAAAATATTCAACAAGGCTCTATTTTATACGTCCTCGTCTGCAGGTTTGCTCATAAATGAGCAAGGGCTAGTAAATAATGAATTGTATAGAATTGGAGGAACTAACTCTGTGAGAGGTTTTATTGAAAACGAGCTTTTTGCGTCTTCTTATTTTTACCAGAACATAGAGTTTCGCCAATATATCGATCAGGGGTCATACTTGTGGCTGTTCACTGATCAGGGGGCTTACCGCAATTTGGAAAAATCAACACGTTTTCTTTCAAGTGCGGGGATTGGATTAGCATTAAGGACGGATGCCGGCAGATTTAATCTTATTTTTGCGACCGGTACGGAGTGGAACAATATAGCACCTTCATTTACCAGTTTGGTACATTTCGGGTATTCTGCTACTTTTTAACAATCTCTATGAGGGCTTTTTTGCTGTTTGTTTTTTGCTTAGCATCTTGTTTGACGGTATCAGCCGACAGTCTGAGTTTAGGTGAAGACCTGAAACTACGATTAGTATCTGTCGAAAAGGACAATGAAGTGGCTTTTATCACAGACTACTCATCTTCTTCAACAATTGGCATTTATCTATATCGTTCTGAATCATTTGACTTTTTCCGGTTTTGCGATGACAATGAGTTTTCTGTTTGGTCAGATGGGGGGCTTCTTCAAGGGGATAGAAACTGCTTCCAAATTAGCTACGAGTCGCTTTTTGATGAAACAGTGATGGATACTTTGTTTTTGTCCTTTTATTCTCAGTCCAGGTTTTTGGCTCCTACGACAGGCCTTTACTCAACAGCCAAGAACGACGTCAATTTGAAATATGAGGTAAAAAGCAGACTCAAGCAGACAGCACAAGGCTGGCTTCAGACCTCAATAGTTATTCTGATTTGCTTTTTCGCGCTGATGAAGCTGATGCTGCCGGCTCAATTTGCCTATTTTCTTACGGTTGGAGGACTGTCCGAACGTTCTGAAGGCCGCATGGCGGAAGTAAATGTGGATAGCTTTCTTTCAATTGTATTTCTTTCCTTTCTGGTATCCTTCAACTATTTATTTGTAAAGTTATTTCAAGGACAGTACAGCGGCGAAACCACACTGTCTCTCCATTGGACTTGGCTAAAGTTGGGCTTGATAGTTTTTTTAGCAATTGTCCTTAAGTATTTAGTAATCATGGCCTTGGCTAGGCTCAACGCCTTTAAAAAAATAGGTGTTGATCAAGTTCTAGAGTTTGTGCGCTTTATGTCATTGGCTAGTCTGTTTTTGATGATATGCCTTCAGTTGGTCTATTGGCTTCGCTTTTATAGCGCACTGGAGTTTGGCAATTTTGTGGGTTATTTTTATCTGACCGTGTACATTTTACACCTTGTTTATCTCTTTATCAAGATTAGCTCTGCGACTCGGGCTAAAAATCTGCACATTATTTCCTACCTTTGCACAACCGAATTTATAGGAGCTTTTTTAATTGCTTTAATCATTCATTAATCGTTAAACAAGGGAACAAGAATGGATAATGATCGCATCTTGCTAGACAAGGATCGACTGCTTAAAGTAAGTAATATACTGGTCTCACAGCCAGAGCCTTCCGACGGAAAATCACCTTATTTCTCTCTTTCAGAGAAGTATAAGATTCAGATAGATTTTAGACCATTTATTGAGATTGATCCAGTAGATGTTAAAGAATTTAGAAAACAGAAGGTAAATATACTTGACCACACAGCTGTAATTTTTACTAGTCGTAATGCTGTAGACCATTTTTTTCGCCTTGCTGCTGAAAGTAAGGTAGAAATCCCTACAGACATGAAGTATTTCTGCATATCTGAGCAGACTGCCTATTACTTACAGAAGTACATAGTCATTAGGAAACGAAAGATTTTCACAGGAGAGCGGACCGCTGAGGACCTGATTGAGGTGATCAAAAAGCATAAAAAGGAGAAATTCATTTTTCCCTGCTCGGATATTCGAAAAGATGACCTTCCTAGTTTTCTAGAAACAAATGGGTTCACGTATAAAGAGGCTATCATCTATCGCACTATAGCGAGTGATTTATCTGACCTTGCAGATGTAAACTACGATGTAATTGCATTTTTTAGTCCTTCAGGGATTCACTCGTTGCTCAATAATTTTCCTAAGTTTCAGCAAAATAAAACACGTATCGCTGCCTTTGGGCCTACCACAGCCAAGGCTGTTCGGGATGCAAATTTAATTTTGGATATTGAGGCTCCTCTACCAAATGCGCCAAGTATGACAGGGGCTTTGGAGCATTACATTAGGAAGGTTAATGGTCTTGAAAAGAAGTAATAAACAGAATCCATGATTTTTCGTTAGTTTGTACCATGAGGTGGTTGCTGCTTTCAGTTTTTGGTTTTTTTTCCTTTTGGGCTTCGGCTCAGAATGAGATTGTATTTAGCCACTATCTTTTCAATCCTTCTTATTACAATCCAGCTTTTGTTGGACATGCGTCTGTCTCTCATGCAATGGTTCAATTTAGGAGCCAGTGGACGGGTTACCAGGCTTCTTTTGATGGCAATGCCGGAGCACCTCTGACTCAGGCTTTTACGGGGATTGTCCCTCTAAAGGGTAAGTTTTCAGGCTTTGGTATATCGGCTACTAATGATCAGTTAGGTCCTGTCAACAATATTATTATACGGATTCCTCTTTCTTACACGTTGTCATTTTCATCTTCCAAGTTGATATTTGGCATTGCACCAGAATTATATTCTCAGACCTTGCGGTTCGATCAGCTTCGTTTTGTTAACCCAGGAGACCCTCTCAATATTGGCTCCAGACAGACCCAGGCCAAAGCAAATGTAACTGCAGGGATGTTGTTTGCTGCTAACGATGGACTCAACGTCGGCTTATCAGTGATAAACGTGCCTCAGCCAAATTTCGACTATGGGCTTGATAGTTTGGCAAACCAGCTACCTAGATCGTATTCCGTCATTTCTGCGTATGATATTAAAGTTGGGAGGGATCTGACACTGACTCCAAGTATTCACCTAAGGTCTGACTTAACCAGCTTCACTTTTGATGTGGGGGGCATTATCAATTACAATCAGAAAGCTTGGGGAGGGATATCGTACAGATACGCAGAGGCGCTGTCCTTTTTCGTAGGGTATGCGCTGCTGAAAGATAACAAGCTTAACATAGGTTATGCTTTGGATTATGTGATCGATGAGCAAAACGCGAAACAGCCTACTTCTCAAGAATTCTTTATTAGATATAATTTACCTAATCTAGTCGTAGGAGGAAGAAAGCAGATCAAGACTCCACGTTTTGCTTATTAAGGATAGTTCTTGCTCATCTCTAAATTTCACTATTTGTAGATTTATTTTTGTTAACTAAGTAATTAAGATTATATATTTAAGCTCTTAATCACACAATATTTATTGGATAAGTTTGTTTTCTTTACATACTTGCAAGTTCAAATTAGGTGTTATGAATAATATGCGTGTTTCAAAGTTTTCCTTGCTGCAAGGCTTGGTGTTAGCTATAGCTATCTCCGGTTGTGGCCTTTTTGGTGGAGGAGGAGGTGTATCCAGTGATGGAGAGCTGTACGGAGTGTTAGACCGGCAAGGCTGGCAGATGGCCAAGCCTTTTGGTATGATTTCCGTGCCAGCGGGAACTTTCCATATGGGTCAGGCTGATCAGGATGTGGCTGCTACGCAGATCAACTTCAACAAACAAGTGACAATCAGTGCATTCTTTATGGATGATACTGAAATCACCAATAACGAATACAGACAGTTTACGACAGAGATTACTGAGGGATCAGAGGTCGACATCCCCGCAGGGTTCAGTGTGGGTGACCTCATGCCTGATACTACTGTGTGGGTAAGAGATTTTACGCATCATATGGGAGATCCATTGGTTGAGTATTATTGGTCTCACCCAGCATTTGACGATTACCCAGTTGTGGGAATCGATTGGAACGCAGCTAGAATTTTTTGTGACTGGAGAACAGACTATATGAACGCCTACAGAACAGAAGTAGGCCTTCCAGTGATGCCTAACTTCAGACTACCCTCTGAAGCAGAGTGGGAGTACGCTTCCAGAGGCGGACGTGACATGGCGAAATACCCATGGGGTAATCCTTATATTAGAAATGTGAAAGGTTGTTTGCTAGCAAACTTTAAGCCTGGAAGAGGAAATTATTTTGATGATGGCTTTGCATACACTGCTCCAACAGCTACATTTTTCGCTAACGATTACGGTCTTTATGACATGTCTGGAAACATAGCAGAATGGTGTGAAGACGCTTACAATCCATCAGCGGTGCCTCTTGTCTGGGATATGAACCCTACTTATTACGATGATCGCATTGATTTCAAAGTGGTAAGAGGAGGTTCGTGGAAAGACGTTGCTTACTTCCTAGAAACGGGTACCAGATCATTTGAACATCAAGATACAGCGAAGGCTTCCCTTGGATTCAGATGCGCAATGACTTATATTGGCCCTGCTGGAAATATGTACAATTATTAATTTGATATTAAATACTAACCTAAAATAAACGAAACTATGAGCAAAAAAGGCGGATTCATGGAGCTTCTCTTTACTACAATTATGCCAAAGGTGTATGGTATAGGAGCTGCCATCGTTATTGTCGGAGCGATGTTCAAAATTCTTCACCTTCCTGGTGCAGCCGCAATGCTTGGAATTGGTTTGACCGTAGAAGCAATCATTTTCTTGTTAAGTGCATTTGAGCCACCGCACACAGAGGCGGATTGGTCAAAAGTGTACCCTGAGCTGGCTAATGACTATGATGGTCCTCCAGCAGCACCACGCGCAGGAGCACCTGCGCCTGCAGCATCCTCTGGAAATGCAGCAATGCTTGACAAAGCATTAGCAGATGCCAAAATTGGCCCTGATTTGTTGCGTAGTCTTGGTGATGGTATGAAAGGTCTAGCTGACTCGGCTTCTAAGATGTCGAAGTTGGGAGATGCTTCTGTAGCAACTACTGAGTATGCAGCCAATGTCAAAACTGCATCTAGGACTATCTCAGAAATGAATAGATCTTACGGTGATGCTATGAAATCACTAGCCACGATGAGTGACGCTACGAAAGGAGCAACGGAGTATCAGACTCAAGTACAAAACGTTACTAAAAGTCTTGGTGCCTTGAATGCACTATATGAAATGGAGTTGAAGGATTCTCAAAGCCATACTAAGGCTTTGAACAAATTCTATTCTAATGTTACTACTGCTTTAGAAGGAATGGCCGAAGCTGGTAAAGAAACTGCAGCGTTCCAGTCTGAATTGAACAAGCTTACAACTAATGTGGCTTCGCTCAATACAGTGTACGGTGGCATGCTTACTGCCATGAAAGCTTAATCCAATTAAACCAACCCAAACTCAATAACTATGTCAGGAGGAAAAGAAACGGGACGTCAGAAGATGGTGGGTATGATGTACTTGGTACTCACAGCACTACTTGCGTTGAACGTTAGTAATACAGTCATTGACAAGTTTGTTTTTCTAAACGAAAGTTTAGTTCGTGCAAATGACGAGAGCAAAGACCGTAACGGTCAGATACTCGAAAGTATTATCAAGACTGTCGATGACACAGGTAAGCGTGAAAATGATCTTAAAGTTGCAGAGGCTGCTAGAGAGTTAAGGGCGGAGACTGAAAGAGTTTTCGCGGAGCTTAATGCTTTGAAAGATTCTATGGTTGCCATCACAGGAGGGTACATCGAGTACGAACCTGAATACCCCGGTGATGCTAAGAATTTGGAAGGAAAGACAGACTATAGCAAGGTTGGGCATTATATGATGCCTGAAGGCGAAGGTGGAGAAGGCAAAGGAGATGAGTTGAAGGGACTCTTAAATGGCTACGCAGAATTTGTTTCGGCTAAGCTTATTTCTTTTGGAGCCGAAGATTCAGATGTTGAGTCTTTTCGCCCTATTGCCGTTGATGCTGAAGAAGATCCAGTATACAGTAAAGATCCAAATCAAGCAGGTAAGAAGTTTGCACAGCTTGCATTTGAGGAGTCTCCGACTCCAGCTTGTTTAGCAACAATGAGTGAATATCAGTCTCGTATGCTTATGTACGAAACGATTGCTCTGGATTTCTTAAGTAAGAAAGTAGGAGCAGGTGACCTTAGTTTTGATAGAATTGAAGCCAAAGTGCTACCTGAGTCGAAATATGTTGCAGCGGGTACTCCGTTCAAGGGTGAGATGTTCATAGCAGCTTCTGCTTCAGGAATATCTCCTACTATGTACTATAACGACAACGAAATTCCTGTAGATGATGGAATAGGAACGGTTCAGTTTATTGCAAAAGCGACAACCT
>JBLHTU010000127.1:0-11101 GCA_047627515.1 Cyclobacteriaceae bacterium
GACGACTAATCCAGGCGAAGTTGCATTACAAACGCTAGAAAATTTTCTGAACTATCAAACACTGACTCTTAAGCTGAACCCGATCTCATCTAGCCGCCACAGTACTGGAGAGCTAGCCGTAATCGCCGGTCATCAAGATGGCTGTGCGACACTTTGCCCAGGCATAAATTTGTACAACCAGCTAAGTACTATTCGTCAAACCACTTTAGCTTCAAACTCTATCTGCGTAGGAGAGCAGCATTTGGATTTTAGTATCGAACGACTACTAATTGGCGTAAATGCTGATCTCAAACTAACAAATACTAGCAAAGGCTATTTATCCTACAGCTGGCTAATTGATGGTATAGCCTACCCGTCAAATGAAACGTCTTTCTCATTCAATAAA
The DNA here is from genome assembly GCA_047627515.1 of Cyclobacteriaceae bacterium. Taxonomy (GTDB): domain Bacteria; phylum Bacteroidota; class Bacteroidia; order Cytophagales; family Cyclobacteriaceae; genus JAYPLE01. The sequence continues at coordinate 386 of JBLHTU010000127.1, forward strand.
CCAGGTACGGTTGATGTCGGAATAGTAGGAATGACCACAGAAGAAGCGGATACATTGATGCGATCAGATGCGGTTCGCATCTCCCTTTTAAAGCAGCAACCGATTATCTTTCCGAACCCCATCGAAAACCATCTATTTACACTAGACTACAAAGAGGCGATTGAACGAGTTGTCATCTCTGACCTCATCGGAAAACAGCTCTTAGCCATCGATGGTGCTGATGCTCTGATCAAACTCCCTCAATCAATTACACCTGGCACCTATCTGCTCTCAATGGTTACTGTATCGGGTAAACGTCTGGCTCAACGCCTAATCATTCGGTAGACTACATAGTCATTAATGCTCCCATGAGCTGAATAGCGTACCACAGGTTCGCTACTCTGATATTTTCATCGGCTGCATGCTGATTATTGTCGTGATTGGCCACAGGCACAATGATCGCGGGCTTTTGGAGTACGTCGGTAAAGAGATATAGGGGTAAAGACCCACCTAATGATGGCAATAGAATTAACTCTTCCCCAACCACGTCTTTAGTTCGCTTGATGACCTGCTGAGCAAACGGGTCAGACATCGATGTCCTTGATGCTGGATAGCCGCTTCCTCGAGTTACTTTGGCGATCTTTGAGTACTTCATTCTAGTCTCCTGATCAGGATCTTCTCTTACAATATAATACCCCTGCTTAGCGATATGGTCTTCTACCAAATCTTGCATTTTGACAGGGTCACATCCTTTGACTAGCCGAATACCTAAAGACGCAGTAGCTTCTGCCGGAATGACATTTCGAGCCAACTGCCCTACATTTCCTGTGCTAAAGCCTTTTAGCGTAAGCGAAGGATAGAGCAATCGCTCATACAAACTCTCATTCCCCTCTGTGTCTGCCAAGCCGAGCTCCTTTTTCAGAGCGACATCGATATCAGGCATATTGGCCAATGCTTCAATTTCAGAACTGGTCAATGGAGCTACATCATCATAGAACCCATCGATGATCACATTGCCATTATCATCCTTCATTGATCCTACTAATTTTGCTAGTTGCTGTCCAGGTACAGGGGCCCAGTTTCCATAGTGTCCACTATGCAGGGGCCTGTTTGATCCATATGTAGTCACTTCCATCCCTGTGACACCGCGAACTCCAAAAACCAACTGTGGTGTTCTTGACTGATGGACGGGGCCGTCACAGAACATCCATAAATCAATCTGATCGACCAACTCTTCATGATCCTCGAGGTATCTTCGCAATTGGGCCGATCCAGCCTCTTCTTGTCCTTCAAAAAAGAACACCAAATTAGAAGTAGTTTTTAGCTTATTGCTTCTAATCGCATCTAGAGCTGTCAGTATGCCAATAATAGGCGCTTTGTCATCCCCTGCAGACCGGGCGTATATCCTGTGCTCCAGTTCAATTTTGACGCCTTCAATGGGCCAAGGCTGACTCTCTCCGCCTTCACTGATCGCCTTGTCATAGTAAACTGGTTCCCATGGATCGTTAGTCCAACTAGACTTATCTACCGGCTGCCCATCGTAATGCACGTAGAAAGCCAATGTACGTTTTGCATCTTTGGCAGGCAGGTAACCGTAGACAATTGGAGGGGTACCGACCATCCGCAAGAGTTTTGTCTCCACACCCCTTTCAGTCAGTTCCGACACAATCCAATCCGCATTTTTCTGGATATTCGGAAGATCAAAGGCTACATTAGGGATTGAGAGCAGAGATTTGAAATCTTTCAAAATCTCATATTGTTGCTCAGCAATATAATTATCAAATATTTTGGTGCTTGGCTGTCCAAACAGCAAAGAAGGCACTCCCCAAAGGCAAATAATCTGAATCCAGCGCATCATAGCTTTTAATTTTGAAAGATATAACAAAGGAGCTTTTGATACATTACGCGCAAGCTGTAAAACGTTTAGCTTTGCAAAACACTTCAAACTAATCTCCAGTTGAAAATACATATCAAAACAATGCATGGTCTCGAGGAAGTATTGGCTCAGGAAGTAGAAGACCTAGGTGGCACTAATATAGAGATCAAAAAAAGAGCGCTTAATTGTGAAGGAGATCTTGCGTTCATCTACCGAGCAAATCTTTGCCTACGGACAGCTCTGAAGGTCATGATTCCAGTGTACTCCTTCAAGGCAAAAAACGAGAAAGAACTTTACGACCAAGTCATGAAACACGATTGGTCACTCTATCTTGGTGAGCATGACAACATGTCGATTGATCATACAATCAACTCAGAGTACTTTACGCATAGCCAATATGCATCGCTCAAAGTAAAAGATGCGATGGTGGACCAATTCAGAAATAAAACTGGCTACAGGCCGACCATCGATGTGAAATATCCTGATGTCAAGTTTGACGTCTATGCGTATAATGAACTATTTACCATATCACTTGACAGCTCGGGGGAACCACTTAACAGAAGAGGCTACCGTGATCAAGGTCACCGAGCCCCACTCAATGAGGTACTGGCTGCTGGTATGTTAAAACTCTCTGGGTGGACACCAGACAGACCGCTTTTAGATCCTATGTGTGGCACAGGTACTATTTTAGTTGAGGCTGCGATGATTGCCGCAAATATCCCTGTACAAACCTTAAGAAAAGAGTTCGGTTTTAAGCGATGGAGAAATTTCCAGCCGATGCTTTGGAGTCGCGTCCAGTCCGAGGCCAGTGCCAAAATAAAAACAGCAGACTTCAAAATTCAAGGAGGCGATACTGACGCTAAGGCGGTTAGAATGGTAAATCAATCTTTGAAGTTGCTGCGAATGAATCGAAAAGTAACAGTCACGCAGGTAGACTTTCTAAAAGCAACCCCAAGGTATTATCGCGGTGTCATTGTGACCAACCCTCCATATGGTGAGCGACTTGAAAAAGATGACATCAATGCTTTTTACAAAGAAATAAGTGATGTCCTCAAAGAAAAATACACAGGATATGATGCGTGGTTTCTGTCTTCCAATAAAGAAGCTTTGACACACCTCAAATTGAGCCCATCCAAGAAAATAAAACTCTTTAATGGTAAGCTCGATTGTAGCTTTGAGAAATATGAGTTGTATGAAGGCTCGCAGGAAGAGAAAGAGTAAACGTCAGAAATCTATCCTGGGCCTAGAATCGGGCTAGTGGTGCTTTTTTACTAGCCCTTCCAAACAATCCACCCAAGTAGGCTCGACATTCAGACTAGGTACAAGGTCCCATTGCTCACCACCTGACTCCATAAACGCTTCCTTGTACTCTTCGCCCACTTCAATGGTGGTCTCTAAACAATCAGACACAAAAGCTGGTGAAAATGCCAGCACTTTCTTTTTGCCTCCTTTTACAAGTTCGTGCAGGACGATGTCTGTGTACGGTTTGATCCATGGATCTCTGCCCAATCGGGATTGAAAAGATACTGTATACTTTTCCTCAGGAATCCCTAGCTTTTCAGCAACTAGTCGAGTCGTCTGGAAACATTGAGCACGGTAGCAGAACCGATTACGATCATGAAACTTATCGCAACAGCTACCCAGTTGACACTGTTTGCCTACGGAGCCTTTCCTGATTTGCCGTTCAGGTAGACCATGATAACTAAAGATAAAATGGTCATAATCAGTTTTATCCATCAGACGCTGACCTTGTAGAGCTACTGTCTCAACAAATAACTCATCCTCGAGAAACTGTGAAGTAAAAGTGATCGACGGAATAATTTGCCACTTCATCGTGATCTCCATCACCTTGTCAATTACTGATCCTGTTGTGGCAGATGCATATTGAGGAAACAAAGGAATCACATGGATAGAAGGACAATTTCCGTTCTTGAGCCTTGTCAAAGCCTCATCAATAGATGGGGATTGATACCTCATCGCATACTCTACTTGATAATCCTCGCCGAGTCTTTCCGAAAGCAATTGCGTTAAGTCATCTGTGTAGTATCTCAGAGGTGAGCCCCTTTCGGTAAATAGTTTTCGATATTCTTTGGCAGACTTTGGTCCACGAAATGGTGCAATAATGCCATTTACTAGTATCCAACGTGCGATAGCGGGCACATCCACTACTCGCTTGTCCATCAGAAACTCTCGAAGATATTTTCTTACATCAGAAGTAGCTGTGCTCTCTGGAGTTCCCAAATTCACAAGTAAGATTCCTTTTTTTGCCATGGTGTTAGTTCAGTACGTTTGCTTCCCAGATAATCATCGAGTAGACGACAAATCGTCCAAACCGAGTCAATGCAATCCAGAAAAATTTCCGAATCGGATATTTTACTGCACCCACCAACATACAGATTCCTGAAAAAGGTAGCGGAGTAATCGCTGCTACTAAAATTAAAAAGCCCCCATAATTGTTAAATAATTCTTCGTATTTGCCGAGATAGTTTCGTCGAACCATCCGGTAGATAACAGTTCTATTCAGAAAGGAGCCAATAAAGTAGCCAATCACACCTGCTAGATAGGACATCGTAGCCAGCGCTGCGACGTTTTGGACATATAGCCAAAGCAGCTCATGGCGCAAGGCCCAAAACATAAAAAACTCAGGAGGAATGATGCCAAAAACGACCTCTGAGACCAAAAAAATTGAGTAAATGGCCACTGTATTTTCATACAACGGACCCAATAATATCTCCAGATCGAAGTTCATGTACTTCTTAGCTAGAAAATACCCAGTCACCAATATGGCTAACCAAACGAACCCTCGAAGGAGGTTCGTCATAAGAAACCGGGTCTTTCCGGTCTTTGCTGGTGGGTTAGGGCTACTCATCTACAGGTCAAACTATTCTAAATTCTAACTACTGAATAGTTTCGAATGTTAGAGATTATTAAGGGGCAAAAATATAACTATCCCTTCTGAGTGGATGTAGATGTAGTTGCTTTTTTTATGGGCTCTGGTTTCTTCCGATAGATTATTTCCCAATAGGGCTCTGCAAGCTCAGTATACCTACCATGAAATTCAGTCAACATGATTTTCACAGCATAATTAAGTCTATTAATAGCGTCCCTTCGGTAGTCCTGCTTATTCTGAGGATGATAAATGAAAAACTTGATGATCGGAAAAGTCTGTTTCCTAAATTCGCCCAACCCTTTGGTAACAATGCCATCTGTGACATTCCCCTCCAATAACACTATGGTTTCGTTGCAATATCCGGCGAGTCCCGCCAAAAGGGATCGATAGATATAATGCACGTCATTGGTCGTTTCGCTGAAAGCCGCTAATCTTTCTTCGCAGTAAGCTTTCAGAATTCTAAGACCCGGAAGGCTTTGAGATGCGTTCTTGAAAACATCTGGCTGCCATAAGATCTCTCTGAAAGTGAAGATCTCAGGGAGCATTTCTACGTCGTAGGTGTCATCCGATTTCAAGGACATGAGTAACTCCTGAGAAATATCCTCTATGGTTAAGCCACCTGCGTGGAGCGAATAGCTCCAATCCTTCTCTTCTTGCTCGATAAGCTCAATGAAATTCCAAATTTCGCTTTGACTGATTTTCATGCGACTATAAAACTACACAAGTGCCTGCCAATCATTCATTTTTCAACTTTAAATTCGAGATCAAAAGAGCATTTTGATCAAAAGGTGCCTGATATGCTCCGCAAATTCATTTTTTCAAAAAGATCTGTTAACCCAAAAGGCCTTAATAAATTGGTACGCTTGCATACTATTATGCAGCGAAAAAAGGCGTCTTACTATCTCAATGGAGAAAAAGACATCCCCCTCTCTGATATTCCTACTGCGCAAGCGCCACAGTTTACTAGCTAGACTAGCGACAAAAATACCCCAAAAGGACGAAAATAAGGCAAGGAAGATATCCCTTCAAACAGTCTGAATACTGACTTAAAATGCATTTCCGTACCGGAAAAAATCTAGACCAGATCCCTTAATGACTTCGATCAGCCGTCTTTTATTTCTAATAACGGAATCTTCTCCATCAGATTGACTGATTAACTGTACTGTTTTCTATTTTTACTTTTGATAGCACGCTGATGGACAAACTGTGGAAAATACCAAATGTAAACGACGAGCAGGCGCTAGACAAGCTCTCCGGCGAACTCAATATTAACAAAGACCTTGCTGCTCTATTATTGCAGCGAGGTGTTCGTGATTTCGACGAAGCTCGCCTTTTTTTTAGGCCAACGCTTGATCACTTACACGATCCCTTTCTCATGAAGGATATGGATAAGGCAGTTAATCGACTATCCGACGCTGTTGGCAAGCAAGAAAAAATTCTCATCTACGGAGATTATGATGTCGATGGAACGACCTCCGTTTCATTAATGTATTTGTTTCTTAGTCAATTTACAGAGCATATTGCCTACTACATCCCTGATCGTTACACAGAAGGATATGGGTTATCTGATAAGGGCATGCGCTGGGCAGCCGAGCAAAAGTTTGATTTAGTCATCAGTTTGGATTGCGGCATCAAAGCAAATAAAGTAGCCGCTCTTGTGAGAGACCTACAAATGGATCTGATCATCTGTGACCATCACCTGCCCGGAGCACAATTACCAGATGCATTTGCTGTGCTGGACCCTAAAAGACAGGACTGCCAATACCCATACAAAGAACTATCGGGTTGCGGCGTCGGGTTTAAATTGCTCCAGGGTTTTTGTCTGCAACAGTCAATTCCATTTGAGGAGTTGCACACTCTGATGGACCTTGTAGCTGTAAGTATAGCGTCCGATATCGTCCCTATTACTGGGGAAAACAGAGTGCTTGCCTATCTGGGATTGCATCAGCTAAACACAAAGCCTCTGCTCGGCTTAAAAGAATTAATTGAAATATCGGGACGTAAACCTCCCTTAACGATTTCCGATGTGGTATTCTATATCGGACCCAGAATCAACGCTGCAGGTCGCCTTACTCACGCAAGTGAATCCGTTAGACTGCTGGTGACAAAAAATGAAGAAGAGCTGAAGGAATTTTCTGTGAATTTGCATGAGCGGAATGCTGAGCGACGCGACTTCGATAAGTCGATCACGGCAGCTGCCTTGAAAATGATTGAAGACGATAGTGATTTAGTTAACGCCAAAAGCACTGTGCTCTTCAAGGCTGACTGGCACAAAGGAGTGATTGGCATTGTCGCTTCTAGATGCATTGAAACATACTATCGCCCCACAATCATACTCACAGAGTCCGGAGGAAAAGCGACTGGGTCAGCACGCTCTGTGGAAGGGTTTGATGTGCATGAGGCCATTGCTGCTTGCGGAGATCTGTTAGAACAATATGGTGGACATATGTATGCCGCTGGTCTGACGATGCCTATTGATCAAGTAGACGCTTTTCGCAAAAAATTTGAAAAGGAGGTATCACAACGCCTCTTGCCAGATCAATTAATTCCGAAACTCCCAATTGATCGTATCATAGATTTTGATATCATCACACCCAAAACTTACAGTATTATCACGCAGATGGCTCCTTTCGGTCCGCAAAACATGCAACCTATCTTCGTATCAGAAAAGGTGACGTTAACAGATACAGCTCGTATATTAAAAGGCCAGCATCTAAAATTAAAGGTGAAGCAGCCACAATGCTCGACGGTATTGGACTGCATTGGTTTTGGAATGGCCTCTTTTGCAGATAGGCTCAACACTGCCGACCCTTTCCGGCTAGCCTATCACATCGAAGAAAATGAGTTTCGTGGCAACAAGTCATTACAATTGATGATCAAGGATATTCAGTTTTACGACTAGTCACCCCTGATGCTGACTTCGCCATCGCGGATACATTTCCATTTTTATCCAAATATGTAGAGAAGACAGCCGTGGTTATTCGTAATTTGCAGATTCGCGAGATATGGAGCTAGTAGCAGAAAATTTAGTTAAGAAGTATAAAAAAAGAACCGTCGTAGACCAGATATCGGTCACCGTGAGACAAGGTGAGATCGTAGGCCTCCTCGGGCCAAATGGCGCAGGTAAAACCACCTCTTTTTATATGATTGTTGGACTCATCAAACCCAATGATGGCAAGATTTTTCTCGATAACGAGGACATCACAGGCCTACCGATGTATCAACGCGCCAAGAAAGGTATCGGCTACTTAGCGCAGGAAGCATCCGTTTTTCGAAAGCTATCGGTAGAGGACAATCTGCTGGCTGTTCTGGAAATGAGCAAACTGAGCAAAATCGAGCAAAAAGAAAAAATGGAATCACTACTGGAAGAATTTAGCTTGACGCATGTCCGTAAAAACATGGGAATGGTGCTTTCTGGTGGCGAGCGCCGAAGGACTGAAATTGCAAGAGCTTTGGCCGTGGATCCCAGTTTTGTTTTACTAGATGAACCATTCGCAGGTGTGGATCCTATTGCTGTAGAAGAAATTCAAGGAATTGTTGCCCAGCTCAAAAACAAAAACATTGGAATCCTTATTACTGACCACAATGTGAATGAGACACTTTCAATCACAGATAGGGCTTACCTGATGTTTGAAGGTAAACTGCTCAAAGCTGGAACGGCGGAAGAGTTGGCATCTGATGAGCAAGTTCGTCGTGTATATCTTGGTCAAAATTTCGAACTAAAAAGAAAAATCTAACTTGGAAATCTTCAACTCCATCGTCAGTTGGGTGATGAAAAAGCGCATTCATCAGATTGAGCTTTTTATCAAATATCCACATGAAGTGCAGGAGGAGTTATTGATGGCGCTCGTTAAAAAAGCAGCAAATACTTCATACGGGAAGTCGCATGGGTTTGAAGGAATCAAAAATCATCAGGCTTTCCAACAAAATCTTCCTGTCGTCAACTACGAAGAACTATATCCGCAGATAGAAAAATTATTAAAAGGCGAGAGCGATGTACTGTGGCCTGGCGAAATCAAATGGTTTGCCAAGTCATCCGGCACAACCAATGCGAGAAGTAAGTATATCCCTATGTCTCAAGAGTCACTTGATGACTGTCATTTCAAGGCTGGAAAGGACATGCTGTCTCTCTATTTCAACAATTACCCCGAGTCAAAAATGATGGCTGGCAAAGGACTTGTCATCGGAGGTAGTCAGGAGATCAACCGCTTGGACAATCTTCAAAAAACGGCTACAGGAGACCTTTCCGCCATATTAATCAGTAATCTCCCTTGGTGGGCACAGATGGTCCGTACACCTAGTGTCGAAACTGCACTTATGACTGAGTGGGAAGCGAAGCTTTCTCAAATGGTAAAGGAAACGGCCAGAGAAAATGTTACTTCTATCTCTGGTGTTCCCACTTGGACAATCATACTTATCGAACGACTGGTCAAGGAACACGGGGCTTCTTCCATTTTGGAGCTTTGGCCCAACTTAGAGGTCTTTTTCCATGGTGCAGTTGCTTTTGGCCCTTACGAAAAAGTATTTGAGCGATTGATCCCAAAATCAGGTATGCATTACATGGAAACATATAATGCCTCTGAAGGATTCTTCGGCTTACAAGATCAGACAAACTCTAAGGAACTGCTTCTCATGTTGGATTATGGGATCTACTACGAATTCGAACCACTCGATCAGCTCTCTGAAACCAACCCGAAAGTATTATCTCTAGAAGAAGTCCAGGTGGGACAAATTTACGCCATACTAATCAGCACCAACGCTGGACTCTGGCGGTATAGAATCGGTGACACAGTAAAAATCACTTCAAAAAACCCATACCGCATTAAGATTGTCGGTAGAACTCGTCACTTTATCAATGCCTTCGGCGAAGAGTTGATGATCGAAAATGCTGAGACGGCAATCGCTCATGCTTGTGAACATACACGCTCTGAAATTGACAATTTTTCGGCAGGTCCAAAATACCTAGGAGGAAGCAGCAAAAAAGGCAGACATGAGTGGATTATAGAATTCCAAACTGCCCCATCAGATTTGCAAAAATTCACCCGGTTGATGGATGAGAAACTAAGAGAAATCAATAGTGATTACGATGCCAAACGTCAAAGCGATATAGCACTAATAGAGCCTATAGTGCATGCCGCTCCTCGGGGTACCTTTCATAACTGGATGAAGAAACGTGGAAAACTAGGCGGACAAAACAAAGTGCCTAGACTTGCAAACAACAGAGATTATATAGATGAAATTTTGGCTATGCTAAAAAACAACTAGTCTAGCTGCTCAATCAATGAGTTTAACCCATCTGCCGTAACTCCAGAGTTCTTTAATTCACTCAAGGCAGTGCTATAGCCAATCTGGCGACTCCTCCAACGGTCATCCGAAAATACTAAGGCATCATGCAAACAATGCTGTGCATGTTTGATATTCTCATCAATCGATTGTCCCTCTGCCAAATTGGTACGAGCCGTCTTAAGTTCGGCTAGCCCTATCTCCGTCAATAATTCTCGGAATTTATTTCGATAGACCTGCTGATCGTTCGTATGAAAAGCTACTTCGTCCCGAAGCAAATCAATCTCCAATAGAACATAGTTGATGTCCTTTGTCACTGAAGGGTCATAGCTAGATATATGCTGTGTGACCAAACGCGTCAAACTAGCTAGGTCTTGCTCTGCAGAAACAGTTTCATATGCACTCACGTCTTCGCAAGTATAAGCCATCAGAGAACCTTCGTCACTTTCGTATCCAAAATCAGTAAGACTGCTGACCGCTAAAAAAATGCCGATCAAGCATACTGCCACAAATCCGATGGTAAGAAATAATTTAGGTTTTTGCATGACTCACTAAAGTATCTGTCTAATCTAATGGAAAATTACGAGTCCAATAGCGATCATAAATACAATAAACACAATCAACGTGACGATGTATGTCTTCTTTTCCATGACATGCGAATTTAATAATGAAAAGGTACATCCTTCAT
>JBLHTU010000128.1:0-10819 GCA_047627515.1 Cyclobacteriaceae bacterium
TGCAAAGGCATCGTCTGACTCAATCCCATGCCCTGCAATTCTGGCTAGGTACAAATTCATACCAAATCGAGAGGCAAGGGTCTCATGAACCGGATGGCCTTCTCTTGTACTTGCAGAAAAGCCATGCAGGTATACAATTGCCCAATCTGTTTGCTTGATACTATCTGACCACACCAATCGCGCTTCATTTCCTGGCTTCAGGTTTGTGACTGTATCTTCCCTACTAGCTAAGTAGTCATCCAGAGCGTCCAAAGGCACATTGATCGGTTCAATTTTAGCAATGTAATCGGGGTAATCAGTTTTTGGTCCTAAGAAATATCCCATGGCAAGCATAAAAGGTACGCTGATCAGCGCAATTATGATCTTCTTCATTTTGGGTAAGGTTTAAAGGTAATGTAAGTTCTGAATTTAATTGTTTCTCAGGCGCCGAGTAGATAATACTCTCGATTATTAAACGCATTTGCAGGACAGGTCATTGGTCCAATTGCTAACGTTTCTCTGTTGACGGGGCTATATAGTTGGAGATAGTCCATATCATTCGTTGTTACTAGTAACTCCCCATCGGCTGAAAACACCTGCACAAGATATTTCCCTGTTTCTGTCACATATGCTACATCTAAATGTGTTTTCCCAATCTCATGTGGCTCCTAATAAAGGTGTTTAGGTTTTTTCTTGCTAATTGTTAATTGTCTTTGAATAGTTAGAAGCTCTTCCGCATGGCTGAATTGCAGTTTTAACTGATTAACTTTTATTCCGAAGTCAAATCATGGATGCCATCCATAGCCTGTTGGCATCATAGCAGTACATTGGCTATTGAAACTATTCTCTATGCTCAAACTTTCATGAGTAATTGTAGACGAAGCCTTGCACAAGAAAGGAAAAGGATAATAAAAAAACTGCCCATTGTATTCTTATTGCAAAGTGATTATCGCAGTATAGCCCAGTTTCATCATACGCCTTTAAGCAGAAAAACTGATCTTTTACAAACCCATGCAATGAGTTGTTATTGCTGGGCTCATTGATAGGAAATTCATGCTTCTTGCCTTGAAAATAGTATACACCTTCCTCAGGTCTGTTTGGAGAAGGAAACAGTATAGCACTCCGAGCTGATCGAAAATCATAATCCGTAAAACAGCGATAGCCACATAAAAGCTTACGCTCCCCTAGCACTAAAGCATTCAGTGCTGCCCCACGATTTAGAATCTGCATGCGGAGGTCATCCCCTATTAAAACATCTAGTACACCATCAGATATCAAACTATTTTCCACTAAATCCATAACCTTGATCCAATCCTAACGTGAGATAATTTTAACCTTGATTGTTTATTGATCACTAATCACCGTATTTTAGTGGCTCGATTAGTGAAAAGTAAAGAAAACGTTTTTAGACAAATGAAAAAACTTATCTACGCCCTTACAGTAATAGTAAGCAGTGCAATATTATTTAGCTGCGGTAGTGGTGAAAAATCAGAGCAGTCAACAGATAAAACAGTTGAAGCCTTAGAAGCATTTGTGGAGGAAGAATTTGAATATCCTATCCCTACTAGTTACGAGGTAACCAATATGTTACAGAAGGCGAAAGCGAATTTTGTATTTGATATCACAAACAGTCCTGAAAATCTTGTGAATTACGAAACTGAGTGGCAAAAAGCTATGAATCTTGGTGTGTACGGTGCTGATTTGAGTTACGCAAGTACATACAATAGACAGGAAGAAATCGCTCAGTTTTTAGATGTATCAAGAAAGCTGATTGAAGACCTAAATATTTCTACTGCTTTCAATAAGGGTATGGTCGATCGCCTTGAAAGAAATGTCGAAAATAAAGATTCCTTGATCCTAATTGTGACAGAATCATTTTACGAGACATATAACTATCTTAATATTAACGGTGAAGAAAAAACTTCTCTCCTTGTAATTGCAGGAAGTGTCATCGAAGGTTTACATATCACATCTCAACTAATCATTTCAAGTGATTATAATGATGAACTAATGAAAGTGCTTGCAAATCAGAAAAGCCAAGTAAAAAAATTAGTTGAATTAATGGACGCTCATGCTGACGACGAAAATGTCAACAGAGTGTTGCCTAAATTAAGATACATAGACTTGTTTTTCGATCAGCTAGGTGAGTCCTCTGATGTCAGCAAAGCCCAATTCAATGATGTCTACGAAAGCATTCAGGAAATGAGATCCACTGTAGTGGGTTGATGATTCGTGAAATTAAAATGTCTCAAAAAGCCTCTTCCAACAGAGGCTTTTTTTATTTTAGCTAACGTATGAGTGAAACGATAGTCAACGCGCTAGTCCATCTGTTTGCAATATTCGAAAGTGTCAAGGAAGACTTTGACCAAGATGCTGGTGATATCGTTGTAAAACCATACCTCAAGAAAACCTTAAATCAAGAGCTTACCAACGACTATCTAAATCTGTTTTACGATTACCTTTCGTTTTACAGAGAAGCTAACCGTAACCCCTCTGGTGACCATGAGCTTGGGATCGACAGCACAAGTATCATACAGATTGCTAAAATCTGCAATCAGATAAACAAAGAATTAATACAAGCTGAGAGAATTGTCGTCTTCATCGAACTATTGGAGCTCATCAGAGCCGATGAAAAAGTAAGTGACAAAGAAGGTGAGTTTGCTTCGTTAGTGGCGATGAACTTCAACCTTACGCACAAAGAAGTCGAGCATATCAAAGCTTTTATTTTTGAGCCTGAAACGCACAAGATTGATTATGACTGTGGTCTGATCATTGACAGTAAAATGACCGAATGGCCTGAGGAAGTAGCCTGGATGATGCGCAAAAAGAAAGCAGACATTCCTGGTGCCACAAAGTATCACCATATGTATGTGGAAAACTTGTTCGGAAGGATTCTAGTCCTCTTTCTTGAAAGTGTAGATTCTTACATATTCAGATATGATGGCCCTTTAAACCTATTCCTAGAAGGGAATAAGATCGCTCCACGCAAAACTTACTTCTTGCGCCCTGGTACAATCATCAAAGGCCCAAATATTAAGTCAATTTACGAGACTGATATCACTAAGCAGTTTTTGCATGATAGAGCCAAAGTAAAAATTGTATTGAATGGAGAAGATCTAGAGTTTCGATTTAAAAACTCTGAGAACGGAATACAACGCTTCAATTTTGCGGAAGAATCAGGCCATCTGGTAGCGATTATGGGTGGCAGTGGTACCGGTAAATCCACACTACTAAATCTCTTGAATGGTAACCTAGAGCCAACAGGTGGTCGTGTTCATATCAATGGCTATTCAATCTCCCGAGCAAGCCGTGAAGGGGTTATTGGTTACGTACCACAAGATGACCTGCTGTTCGAAGAGTTGACTGTCTATCAAAACCTGTACTACAACGCCAAGATCTGCTTCAGTGACTTTTCTGTGCAACTGATAAAGGCGACAGTAGACAAAGTCTTGGAAGACCTTGATCTGACAGATATCAAAGACTTAAAAGTTGGAGATCCACTAAATAAGACCATTTCTGGGGGCCAAAGAAAGCGACTAAATATTGCCCTAGAATTGATGAGAGAACCCGCTGTGTTGTTCGTCGATGAACCTACATCTGGGCTTTCTTCGATGGACTCCGAAAAAGTCATGTGGCTACTCAAAGATCTTGCCCGAAAAGGGAAATTGGTTATCGCAATTATCCACCAGCCATCAAGTGAGATCTTCAAATTAATAGACAGACTATGGATTCTTGACAAAGGTGGTTATCCTGTGTACAATGGTAATCCAATTGATTCAGTTGTCTATTTCAAAACGATGTCTACTCAGGTCAATGCGGCGGAAAGTGAATGCCCGAGATGTGGAAATGTGATACCTGATCAGGTACTACAAATCATTGAGGCAAAGGAGATCGACGACAACGGAAAACCAACTCAAAAAAGACGAGTTCCCGCCAAAAACTGGTATCTGAAGTATAAAGAGAATATTGAGAAGAATATCAAACGTATTCGTTTCAAGGAACAGCTGCCACCTTCAAATTTCAGTATACCAGATAAAGTCAAACAGTTTCAAATCTATAGTAAGCGAAATTTTCTCGCTAAGCTATCTAACAAGCAGTATGTCCTGATTAACCTATTGGAGGCCCCACTACTCGCCTTGGTACTTGCCTTTTTCAGTAAGTATACTTTGGACGATGGCACATATCTATTTTCAGACAATAAGAACCTTCCTGTTTACCTTTTCATGTCGGTAGTCGTCTCTTTGTTTATTGGTATGTCAGTCAGTGCTGAAGAGATCTTCAAAGACCGCAAAATTATCGTAAGGGAGTCTTTTTTGAACTTGAGTCGTATCAGTTATCTCAATTCAAAAATCACGTACCTATTCATATTATCAGCACTACAATCATTGCTTTTTGTCTTAGTAGGTAACTGGATACTAGAAATTCAAGGTCAGTTGTTTTTCTACTGGATTATTTTGTTTTCGACTTCCTGCTTTGCCAACATGGTTGGGCTCAATATCTCAGCTGCGCTTAATAGTATTATTACCATTTATATTCTGATTCCATTTATCCTTGTCCCTCAACTGCTGCTTGGTGGTGCTATGATTTCTTTCGACGATCTGCACTCCAATTTTACCAACAAAAAATACGTACCCGTTGTAGGGGACTTAATGGTCTCTCGTTGGGCGTACGAAGCACTTTCTGTTTCTCAGTTCCAGCACAATGAGTATATGGAATATTTCTTCGAAGCAGAACAAATGATGAGCGAGAGTTCTTTTCAATCCAACTTTATCATCCCTCGACTTGAGAACCTTACTCGTACGCTAGTGAGTATGGAAGATCCAAAAAGCTCCCCTCAACTTTTTGTATTGCTACAAAATGAAATCGAGATATTGACAGATAGGTTTGATGTACCCTCCTATCCTCTGCTAAATACAATTTCCCCTAATTTTATCAATGAAACATATGGAGAGCGAATCAAAGACCATTTAGTCACAATAAATACCATTTTCAAAGATCGATTTGATCAGGCATCTTCTAAGAAAGACTCAATCTATTATGCACTGATTGACGAATTGGGCAAGGATGGGTTTGCGGACTTAAAGAGGATGCATTTCAATGAGAACGTTGCAGATATTGTGATGAACAGGAATCGAATAGATAAAGTGTACATCGGAAATGACGAACTAATTCAGAAGAAAGATCCAATTTTCACTAGACCTTATTCTAAAATTGGAAGATCACATTTGTTTGCACCGTACAAAATTCTAGGCAATCTAAAAGTACCTACGGTCACTTTTAACGTAGTGACTATCTGGCTATTTTGTATTGTACTCTATTTCATCCTGATCAATGACTACATCAGACGATTGCTAGAATTTTTCTCTGGTAGGAAGACACGTCGTATCAATAATTAAACAGAAGATTAGCGGTCAGAAGCATCGAGTCTTTGATAAGCACTTGCTTAATCAAGCAGTGCCGTATACTCAAGTTGTCTATTTGTCCGTATTCGCCAGTTTGTAGGATAGCTATTGTTAAATCTATTTCCTAGGTGATTGATAAAGCCTAAAGGAACGCCTTCGAAGGTGACAAGGTTAAACCCTCTATTACTTGAAGAGATCTCAAATGTCTCAGCACGTAAGTATTTCTGAGCTTGTTCTAGATTGAGCGAAAGCAATGGAAAGTGCCTTTCTGCAGCATTACTTAATGCTAGTTCATGGCTAGGTATCCATTTAGTATGTTTTCGCGTGCCTACCGCTACTCCTGACTTGATGATCCTAAGTGATTTTTGCAATAACTCTGTGGATATCGGGTGTGTTTGAAAGATGGCCTGCTCATTGTGTAAGAAAAAATTTCCTTCTGTCTTAAATGAAATTTCATCAAACTTGATTTTTTTCGAACGAGACTTTTTTAAAGATGCTTCAGGGGCATCACCAAGCTTTCGCACGATGAAGTAACTAAAGCCCTCTCCCTGTTGCTCATGAGGAAAGAATCTTGTCACACCTTCATGGTAATTTCCAATAGCCAAGCCACTATCTGAATGATCAAGCACCTGAACTGTATGGGATGCACAAAGTTTATTTAATACTTCCTCATTCTCTTTAGGATTAAATGTGCAAGTCGCGTAAATCATCACTCCTCCAGTCGTAAGAGATGGCCAGATATCATCCACAATACGCTGCTGTCTTGCACTGCATAATTCCACATGTTCTACTGACCATTCCTCAATAGCTCCAGCATCTTTACGAAACATACCCTCACCTGAGCAAGGGGCATCTACTACGATCATGTCAAAATAGCCTGAGAGTTGTGCGAAATCCCGCGGATCATTTTGACTAACCAAATGGTTAGGGAAACCCCATTTAATGACATTTTCTTTCAATACGCCTGCTCGACTTTTTACCACCTCATTAGATAGTAAAAGATCTTCCGGTCTCAGCTGAGAAACGATATCGGTGGATTTGCCGCCAGGAGCTGCGCACAAATCCAGCACACGGATACCCTCATCTGCAAAAAACTGCTGAATAAGTTTACTAACCAGCGTTCCAATAACCATTGAGCTCGCCTCTTGGACATAATAAGCGCCTGCATGCAACAGTGGATCTGAAGTAAAAAAAGGTCTCTTCTCCAAATATCGCCCTGCGTCATTCCACGGGACTTTAGCCAAAAGTTTCGCCCTATCTACATCTATTTTAGAAGCATTGAGTCTGATACTGACAGGTATAGTGGCAGTAAGTGCTGAAATCAGAGCAGCCGGATCATCAAGACCGGGAACAACAGAGAGAGAGTTGACGAATTTTTTAGGTAGTTCCAAGCTGCAAATCTATCATCATTTACAAGGTAATTTCGAACCTAGACTACTCAGTTTTGGCAAGATTGTTGCCTTAACCAGTGTGCGATCAAAAATAAAACCTATGAAGCACTTTTCAATCATCTTATCCCTTATTGTCCTTACCCTACTCACCAGCTGTACAGAAGAAGAGTTAATCGAAAGAAAAGAAGATCGCCTCTACGGAACCTGGCAGTTTGAAAAAGCATTTTTCTTAAGCACAAACTCACTTTTCAGGAACAACATCTCTCATTTATACGAGCATGATGAAATCACATTCTACTCAGACTTAACTGCTACATACAAAGACGACAACCAAAGAGCTATCTATACCGGTGATTGGTTTGTTATTTTAGAAGTGTTTCCAGATGACTTTGATGGAACAGAAAATGTCTACTTTTTAGATGCTTTCTTTTATGGCGACCGACCTCAGGATGACTTTGGTTACTACGCAGAGATTGAGTGGCTTACTAGAAAAAGGTTGCGATTATTTGTCATGACACCTGAAGGCGAATACACTTTCAGGTTAAGTAAGCAATAAATTACTTAGTAATATTTAGACTTTGATAAATGATACTTTGCGAGATCTGCTTTATTGCGCCAGGGGGCAACTCGCTTAACTCGACCTTTTCTATGCCCACGCGCACCAATCTTAGTGTTGGATGACCAACAGAAGCTGTCATTCTTCTGACTTGTCGGTTCTTACCTTCTGTTAGTATAACCTCTATCCATGACGTAACTGGGTGCTTCTTGCGGTTGATATCAGGATCCCTAGGAACAAGCGGAACTACCTCTAATAACTGACAATCGCACTGTGCTGTTTTATGCTTCTTTCCTTTGAGGTTAATTAACACGCCAATTTTCAGTTCTGCTATGGCATCCTTAGATGGTATCCCCTCTACTTCGACGTGATAAGTACGTCTATGTTTGAATTTGGGATCAAGCAGTTTATGGTTCAGATGGCGGTCATTGGTTAATATAAGAAGCCCTTCGCTATCTAGATCAAGTCGTCCTACAGGATATACATCCTTTGGTAGATTATAAATCGATCCTAGACCAGGGTTATTATCCTCATCAGTAAACTGACTTAGCACCTTAAATGGCTTATGTATAAGGAAATAAAGGTTGGCTGATTTCATATATACCTGCAATACTAGCTCAATTACTATTTTGCACTAATACTGGCAACACAAATTTCCTATTTTTGGGTGAACCAATGGCACATTAAGGTCAAACCATATGCTTTCTGAAAATATCCTAAACTACTACCAAAATATCCAAGAGCCGGATTTATTACCTGCCTATGTGGAAACCATGAACCCATTCAAAAATGCTAAGACACTAAACTACGCCTCTCAGTTTTATCAGAAATTTTACCATGATGATGAAAAGCGATTTATCTGCTTTGGCATCAACCCTGGCCGATTTGGTGCAGGCATAACCGGCGTCCCTTTCACAGATCCTTTGCTGCTGGAGCAAGTCTGCGGGATTCCAAACGATCTAGATAAAAAAGCAGAATTATCAGCTCGATTTATCCATGAAATGATTCAAGCGTATGGAGGGCCTATCCCATTTTACAAGAAATACTACATATCCGCAGTATCACCACTTGGGTTCGTACAGAATGGCGTTAACCTCAACTATTATGACATCAAAGGCTTTAAAAGCATGTTTGAGACCTATGCGGTCTCACAAATAAAACTGCAAATGAAATTTGGTCTCCACGAATCCGTAGCATTTAGTATCGGCAAAGGTCAAAACGTGAAATACTTAAATTATCTCAATCAGAAATACAACCTGTTTGATCAAATAGTACCGCTTCCACACCCCAGATGGGTCATGCAGTATCGATTAAAAAGAAAGCAAGAATTTATTGATGAGTACCTGACTGCTTTTGCTACCTATGAATAAGTTAAAAGCTAATAACTAGACCATCAGAAAGCTTCTCAAACTGTATTTTCTCTGCCGCGAGCATCTTATCTCCCATATGTGTCAAATAGATCTTTTTACTAAGCAATAAGTCTGCCTTTGCAAGGATTGTTTGATAAGACAAATGGCCTGCTGATTCGTCCATGTAATTATTGCATTCGCAGATAAAAAAATCTGTCTCTGCTGCTAGTTCGATCAATTGCTTGTCCCATTCCGAATCACCTGAAAAAGCAAAACAGATGCCACCCATTTTGAATTTCAAACCATGAGGTGAAGAAGGTACAGAATGGGTAACTGAGAAAGCCTTTACGGATATCTCCTCATCCTCCTGCCAGTCGTTTGTGTATTCAATGAAGGACAAATTAGCCTCTGACCACCATTCAGCAGTCCCGGGATATAGGCACTCTTGTAGGTCCCTAATCTTTTTCTCGACACCTTTAGGACCATATATTACCAATGGCGAATTATTCCCATTGGTAATTTTTCGGTGAAGTAGTACAAACGGTACACCTCCAAAATGATCACCATGAAAATGCGAGAGAAAAATTCTTCGAATTGTCCAAGGATCAATTCCTTCTTGCTTTAGACGAACAAGCGTAGATACCCCACAGTCTATTAAGTCTATGCGAGATCCATGAACGATAGCAAAAGAGGTAGTATGTCTGCCTCCTGAAGCAATCGCATCACCACACCCCAATACACGTATTTTAATCATTGCAATCTCTTCAATTCAGACGACCGTAAAGTTAACTTGCTTTAGCGATGGCAGATCTATAAATAAGAACGCAGTTCCTCGATCGTTTTTGCCGCATTTCCTACAAATATTTGATCCTCGACGATAAAGACTGGACGTTTCAAGAACGTATAGTCCTCAACTATCAGATTTTTCATATCTTCTTCAGTCAGCGTAGCACTAGCAAGCCCTCTACTTTGATAACTACGTGATCGTTTTGAAAACAAAGCCTCATAGGAGCCTGCAAGCTCTTTCATTTGATCCACCTGCTCACCAGTCATTGCTCTTTTCTTGATGTCCTGAACGTCAAAGCCGCCAAGCAACTCTCCCAGTTCGTTCATAATTTGTTTACATGTGCTACAAGTTGATAGGTAGTATATTTTTCTCATCGGGATAGAATAGTTTTAAGCAAAAGCGAATTTCTGGAATAGAATGATAACTGACTAATTACATGAGGAAAAATGATTGAAAAGAAGCAAATTCCTGAGATGGTCTTTATTCTTGTGGAGCCAGTGGTACCTGAGAATGTTGGTTTTGTTTGTCGAGCGATCAAGAATATGGGTTGGTCAGAACTAAGAATTGTAAGATCTAAAGCTCAGCAATCACATTTAGCTCGAAATACGGCCTACAAGTCTCATGAAATTCTAGAGGAAGCAAAAGTTTACGATGATCTACAAAGCGCCAGTGAGGGTCTGGACCTGCTGATAGCTACGACTGGCAAGGATCGGAAAATGAGAAATCAATTGATTTCATCCGACCGAATTCGTAGCTATTTGGAGCATCGAACTAATATCGTATCCAAAGCAGGAATCGTATTCGGGTCTGAGACTAACGGCCTAAATGCTGATGATTTATCGCTCTGCCAAGTATTAACTACAATCCCTATGGCGCAACCCTACCCCAGCATTAACTTATCTCACAGTGTCATGGTCTATGCGTATGAACTAAGGCGTATCCAATCTGTCGCTCATAATGACACAAATGAATCCATACCCTTTGCAGTTTATCATGCTGCTTTGAATGACATACTGATCAAAGCAGACGTCGCTAAACGACAACCCGAACTGTATCAAAAAACACTGGACCGCATGATGACCCTAGATCCATCAGACATTAAAATTTTTATGACACTTCTTAGATATCTGAAAAAAGAAATTGAATAATTGCTACTCAGGGAACTCCGATTTGTTGTAGTGTCAGTTAAAAGGTGAGAGGTTATCCGCATAAGGAGTGCTCTCAATCTTATGATCCATTATATTTGTTTACTTACCAAGACAACCAATGAATCGATTTTTTATTTTTATCATCCTTGCATCTGTAGGGATAGTAGCCAATGCTCAATTTTTTGAAAAGCTACCGACGAGTATTAA
>JBLHTU010000129.1:0-10769 GCA_047627515.1 Cyclobacteriaceae bacterium
AGCATATTAGGGTAATCTTGTTCTGATACCTGGTCGTAGGGGCTATATGATAGCATGTATTCGTACGATTCAAGATTCATTGGATTGCCCCATTCGTCGAATTCACCAGTTGTAAGAGGTATAGATTCGTCTAGCATCGTAGACACAACATCTACGAAAGGTACAGCTGCTATGATACCATTGTAGAGCTCAGGAGCTTGGTTGACAATCGCTCCCATTAGGAGTCCACCTGCACTGCCTCCTTGAGCGTATAAGTGACCAGCAGAAGTATATTTTTCATTGATAAGATACTTACTGACGTCTACAAAGTCATTGAATGTATTCTTCTTCTTGAACATTTTACCGTCCTCATACCATTGTCTACCCATTTCTTGCCCACCTCTGATATGTGCAATTGCGAAAATAAATCCTCGATCAAGGAGTGAAAGCCGTACACTACTGAACCAGGGGTCTGTAGAAGCCCCATAGGATCCATATGCATATTGAAGCAAGGGCGCTGTACCGTTCTTATCGATGCCTTTTTTGTAGACGATAGAGACAGGTATCTGTGTACCATCTCTTGCTTCTGCATAGACTCGTTCGGTAGTATATTGTGCGGGGTCATGACCACCGATTACTTCACTTCTCTTTTTCAGTACTTTAGTCCTATTTCCCATGTCGTAGTCATAGATGGAATTAGGTGTACTTAGGGACGAATAGCCAAATCTAAGATAATTGGTATTGAACTCGGGATTGGTGCTGGCATAGACCACATATGCAGGCTCATCAAACTCCAAATAGTGCTCTTCTTTGCTCTGTTGATCAATGATTCGAAGATGCGTAAGCGCATTCGCTCGCTCTTGAACCACAAGGAAATCATTGAATACTTCTATATCGTCTAGTAGTACGTCTTTTCTATGTGGTATAACCTCTGACCAGTTGTCTTTTGACGTAGCTGCTTCAGGTGTTTTCATGAGGCGATAGTTGGGTGCCTCATCATCCGTCACAATGTAGAAGATATCTTGATAGTGAGAGATCGAATATTTGTGCTTTGCTTGTCGCTCAGTAAAATCTAGGAAATCTTTGTCTGGCGTATCTGCATTTAGGATAAGGTAGTGATCTTTGTCTGTGCTTCCTTCATAAATCACTACGTACTGACCTGATTTGGATCGACCAACTCCTATGTAAAAAGAAGGGTCTTTCTCATGAAATACGACTACATCATCAGACTGATCAGTCGTTATTTTATGTTTCCATATTTTCTCAGACAGTAGTGTGGTTTCGTTCTTCGTTGTATAGAAAAAGGTCTTATTGTCATTGGCCCAAGCTGCACCTGGCTCACTATTCTGAATGACATCTGTCAAAAATTCACCCGTGGACAGATCGATGAATCGATAGGTATACACGCGTCTTGAGAGCGTATCCTCTGCAAAAGCTAAGATCTTGTTGTCTGGGCTTATTGCCAGACCCGCTGCAGAATAGTACTCATAGGGTTTTGCCAGTTTGTTGACATCTAATATAATTTCCTCAGTAGCGGTTAAGACTCCTTTTTTACGTGCATAAATTGGATATTCTTTTCCCGCCTGATAGGATTGATAATACCAGTAGCCATTGTCAAAGTAGGGTACTGATTCATCGTCCTTCTTTATCCTTCCTACAATTTCATCGTACAGCTTCTCCTGAAATTTTTCAGTACTTGTCATGGTTTGATCAATGAAGCTATTTTCAGCTTCTAGATAGGCAACTACTTCTTGGGTCTGTGCATCAGGATTTTCGGCAATCTTCTGCTCGTCAGTCAGTCGCATCCAAAAGTATGGGTCTACTCTTGAGTCTCCATGGGTCAAAAGAACGGAGTCTTTCTTTGCTGCGATAGGGGTTGTAGGTTGCTTGACTTGATTCATTGATTTTTCTTCTTGACGTTCAGAACATGACAATATGACCAGCGCTGAAATGAAAAGTATTTGGTAGTGTTTCATGACATTATAATTTGGCGAAAGTTACCAAAGTTCTAGCATGTTAAACAACAAAGGCTCCGTCTGGAGCCTTTGTTACACTGAAATTATTTTGCTTTTATCGTGGGCTGGAAACAAAGCTGCCTTGCATCACACCATAATGGCCAGGGAAACTGCAAATGAATGTGTAGTAGCCAGCTTTTGGTGCTGTAAAGGTGATACTCGTTTCTTCGCCACCTCCGATTGTTTCAGTATTTGCAATCACTTTATCTGTCATATCCTGAGGAATATAACCGGTAGATTTTGCACTGACGGCAGCACCTCCAAACATAGCTGCATCGGTGCCAGTAGCTAGCAATACCCAATTATGGCCCATTGCTTCTACAGACATTCCTCCTGTGTGTTTCAGTGTCAGTGTCACAACTTGGCCTTCCACTGCGGATAACTTATCAGTGTTATACTGCATAAGGTCATTGCCTTCGATGGATAAGCTGATAGAGTCAGCAATCATGGCTACTGCTGTTTCTGTAGCAGCTGCACTTTCAGAAGCTGTCGTTCCACCTCCACATGAGATCAAGGATATAGAAATTAAACTTACTAGTAGGGTATTATAGAGATATTTCATATTTATGCTGAATAAGTGACTGCTTTAACTGCTTCAATAGTACGTTTTACATTAGGAAGTATTTCTTCAATCAATGTAGGTGCATAGGGTAGAGGTAAGTCTCTACTGTTGACTCTATGCACGGGTGCATCAAGGTAATCAAATGCGTTACGCTGTACCACATGGCTAATATCTGTAGCAAGAGAGGACAAAGGCCAAGCTTCTTCTACGATTACTAATCTATTAGTCTTCTTAACTGATTGAATAATCGTATCATAGTCGATAGGTCGTACAGAGCGTAAGTCAATGACTTCACATGAAATACCTTCTTTTGCTAATTCATCAGCAGCTTCATTAGCGATCTTCATGGTTTTGCCAAAAGACACAAGCGTAACGTTATTACCACTTCTTGTAATGCTCGCTTTTCCGATAGGGATTAGGTACTCTTCTTCTGGCACTTCACCTTTATCACCGTACATCAATTCCGATTCCATGAAAATCACAGGATCTTCATCTCTGATAGCTGTTTTTAATAAACCTTTAGCATCGTAGGGGTTTGACGGTACTACCACTTTCAAACCAGGCGTGTTAGCAAACCAATTCTCAAAGTTAGATGAGTGCTGCGAGCTAAGCTGACCCGCATTACCTGTAGGTCCTCTAAACACGATAGGCACATTATATTGTCCACCCGACATGGACATCATCTTTGCCGCGCCATTGATCACTTGATCTATTGCAACTAATGCAAAATTGAAAGTCATGAATTCGATGATAGGACGTAATCCATTCATTGCTGCACCTACGCCTAAGCCGGCAAACCCTAGTTCAGCAATTGGTGTATCAACTACGCGTTTATCACCAAACTCATCAAGCATACCTTGTGAAACCTTGTATGCACCATTGTATTCTGCCACCTCTTCACCCATTAGAAATACGTTTTGATCTCGACGCATTTCTTCTTGCATGGCTTCTCTTAGTGCTTCTCTAAATTGTATTTCCCTCATGTACTGATGATTTTCAACGATTCGCTAAATTAATCCAATCCTATTGAATGGAAGGCAAGTCAAAAAAAAAGCCTTCCTTTTGGGAAGACTTTTTTTTAAATATTTTGATAATTATCTAACGGCTTGCGCCACAGCATCTGCGAAATTCACAAACTCAAGATCGTTGAGTGCTCTATCCTTGATGCTTTTATCTTTACTAACCGCTTCTTTCAAGCTTTTGATTACATCAGTAGGGTTTTTACCTCTTGCTGAAGCAACTGCACTGTAGTAGTAAGCATCAGCAGCTAACGGACCTTCTTGCGCTCCACCAAATGCATTCACAGCTCCGTTATAATCACCTGTTAACAGGTTAACTAGTCCTCTGTTGAACTGAGTCACATCAGTGTTGCTAGCTGATACAAGTGATGCTTTCGCTTTGTCGTAGTCAGCAGTTCTGATTTCAATCACACCTTTCATTGCGTTTAAATCAGATTTAAGTGCATTGCTAGCGCCAGCTTCAGCTTTTGTTAGTGACTCATACGACTTAGCATACTCCATTTGCATCATGTAAGCAGAAGCCATATTGGCATGCACTTCTGGACCTTCTTTCTTCTTAGCAGCGATCTCCAGTTGAGTAAGCGCGTCTTGCACTAGTTTCTCTCTGTTGTCTGCATCAGTACGAGCCATATCTAAATAAACAGCCGCAAGGTTGTTATGAGCTACCCAGCTACCATCTCTCTTTGTAGCAGCCATGTAGATCGCAGCCTTTTCAGAAAGTGAAGGCGTTAAGTTAGCGGCATAAAGGAACTCCTCGTTAGATAGCGTGTCAGCGCTTGCAGATCCATCTACGATTTGCTTAGCTAGCACTGCGATTTCAGCTGCTGATTTCTTTACCTTAACAGTTAGTATTTCTGTTTTAGCACTTCTCAATGAAGGGTACAGTTCATCAAATACCATTTTGTACCCGTCTACTTTTCTCATAGAGTTTTCTTTGTCTTCGAATGTGCCCGTACCGTCTATGATTCTTCTCATTGCGATTACTGTATTTGCGGATAGACCTTTCATCGTTCCTAATTTCATTCTGAATTCAGCCCAATCTTCTACGACAGGCTTAAGGATGAAGTCAATGCTATCAGCCATTCCTTTGTAGTCGTAACTTTTCATTTGTCTTCTGTAGTAATCTTCGATTCTACTAGCTCTATCTTTCGAGAGATCGCTGTTGATTCTTTCTGAACCTTCAGGAGAGTGAGTACCTGTGATTGTTACAGTTCTTGTGACATTCTTTGCTGCAATGAACGCAGATAAATCATTTTGCTTTGATCGGTTAGACGTCCCATCAGTACTAATACTTGATGAAAGAACTGAACTTCCTTGAGCAAAGAAGAAATCAATTGAAGTAGGGATTAACTCTTCTTGGTCGTTGTATCCGTGAGCAGCATAAGAAGCTAAATAAGCATCTTTTACAGCACTAGAAGTAGTGATTACACCAATAGCAACTTCCATTTTAGGTGATACAGCTGTTTTTCCATTTCTAGGATCAAGCGCAATGCCTTGTACAAGCAACTTGCCAGGCGTCATATCCTCTGTGAAATTGAATGTGAAATCAGCAGCTTTTCTACTTGGTGAAGAACTACTTGATGGGAAATCATCGGCTTTGAATTCCACTTCGCCGATTTCAATCTCTTTTCCACCGTATTGATAGAAGTTTTTTACTGTGTACACTTTGCCAGAAGGCAACATCTTAGGAGGAAGTGTAACCGACATATTGAAGGGTACTTCACCGCCGTGTAACTCAAGTGGGTTAGGATTAACCTGTAATTCTTGGTTCGCAGCAAGCTTAATCATTTTGCTGAGTGTACAGCTTGAAAAAACCGCAGCAGCAACAATTGTTACTAGTGCAAGCTTTAGGTTTTTCATATTGGTCATGTTTTTAAGGATTCGCTTTCTCAAAATTGTTAAAATTCAACGCAATAATAGCTAAAAACAGATTACTCTCACAGCTAATGAAACAAAAATCAAAGGGTATTACTATCTTTGAGGCTTATTCAAAACACAGATACAAAATGCAGCGTATCATAGAAAATTGTGCCTTTGGCGTTTGCACTAGATTGGGTGAGAAGCTAAGTGTTCCTACTTCAAGCATTAGATTGTTTTTTATTTACACCTCGTTCTTAACTTTCGGGTCGCCGGTTCTTGTATACCTTTCGTTGGCTTTCATTATGAACTTCAGAAAATTGTACCGAAGAAGACATAACTCTTTGTGGTACTATTGAAGTTTATCAAACGATAATCTCTTTCTAACATAGAAGAGCCAAACAATACTCATTCTACTTAAAAATGCCTTCTTGTTGTTAACAGTGGACTGTGATGATCTTTTATTCAGATTTTTAAAGAGGTCTTTCAAGAAAGCGAAGTGAGCTTTCAAGATACTGATCGAGTGAACTCCATTGCCTTCCAGTAGGAATTTTAAGAATGCAAGCCAATCAAGTGCGATTCTTGTTGGGATCTTCCAAAACTGTGAATAAGGGAGATTCTTCACCAAAATAGCTAAACCATTTCGGAAATTAAGGTAGGTTTTAAATGGATTTGAGCTGGAAAGAGTGCCTCCACCTACATGATACACAGTGCTCTCAGGGATACATGCCATTCGATAACCTTGATTTGCCAATCTCCAGCAGAGGTCTATTTCCTCCATGTGTGCAAAGAAATCTGTATCAAAACCACCTACTTGATTGAAAGCGGAAGCATTAATAATCATGCAAGCACCCGATGTCCAACTGACATCGATAGTGGTGTCATATTGACCTTTATCCTCTTCTAGTTGATTGAATAGTCTGCCGCGACAATAAGGATAACCAAATCGGTCAATGTATCCACCCGCCGCTCCGGCATATTCAAAGTAAGCCCTTTCTTGAAAGTTTTTAATTTTAGGTTGCGTACCTGCATAGTCGTTATGATTGTCCAAGAACTCGATGTGTGGACCTAACCACCCGTCGGTCACCTCTATGTCAGAATTGACAATTGCGTAATACTGGGCCTCAATTTGTTTTAGTGCCTCATTGTATCCACCTGTGAAGCCAAGATTTCGGGTATGTGAAATTAAGTTGACAGATGGAAAGCGCTCTTTGAGAAGAGAGAGACTGTCATCTATAGAGGCATTATCAACCACGTAAATAGGATGGCCTTCTGAGAACTTCAAAAAGGAAGGTATGAATTTTTCTAAATAGCTGTAGCCATTGTAGTTGAGAATCACAATGGCAATCTTATGCATCAACCTAGCCCCGATAAATCAAGCCCAGGAATATTAGGCATCATTCCTTGCGTAGCAGATTGAATATGTGCCTTTGCTTTCTGATCCGCTTCCTTCACGGCTTTGTTAGTAGCAGCGATGATCAGGTCCGTAATCAGATCTTTGTCCGCCTCGTTAAAAAGAGAGGGATCAATCGTTAATTGTATGATCTCTTTGTTGCCGTTAGCTTTAGCAACAACCATACCCGCACCAGATTCGGCTTCTACTTCAATATTTACAAGCTGATCTTGAGCAATCTTTATTTTTTCTTGAACTTCTTTCATCTTGCCCATCATTTTCATCATGTCAAACATACGCTTGCTGTTTTATTTTTGTATCAATACAAAACTACCCTCTTGCTTAAATAATTCCCCACCGCTGAGCGTAAAAATGAGCTGATAAACGTACACACCTTCAATAATTTTTCCATTTGATAGTTTTCCATCCCACAGCTCATTTATTCTTGACGATGTATGTATCTGTTCACCCCACTTATTGAAAATTGCCATTTCGAAATCAGCGTCAGTAGGTAAACCATACAACTCTATTCTATCGTTTAGGCCATCATTATTAGGTGTAAATGCGCTGGGAATGTTTACAACATATCGATAATCTAAGTTCACAGTATTGCTGTTGAGGACGATCGAGTCGCTTTGCTGACGCCAAAGAACTGATTGCTCTTTGCCTAATGCAGATGTCAATCCAAGACTAGATGGTTGATCATTCAGGAACCTTGCTGAATTGTTGGTACCTGCAACGAGTAACTCACCGAGCGGATTATCTATTGTTAGACCAAAGAACTGAGGCTCTATGTAGTCAATGCTATATCTGTTGGGTTGGTCTGGTATCATACGAATAAAGGGTGGAGATAACCGCTCTTCTTGTATGCTTTCACCACACGGATCTTCCAAAAGCATCTCATAGCTAATGATTCTTCGTTCTGACACGCTTCCGTCCAAAAATGGGGAGGTCACATTTAAAAAACTGTCCAGTATGATATTATCGGCATATTTTATGATTGTGGCAGTAACGGTGGTGTCTGCTAGCCAAGTCAACCTTATTTGTTGATCATCAAAGGATGCATAACCAGCTGCAGATAGTTGAGTGTTATCGGTCCTGGGTTGACAAAAGAGCCTCTCACCCGTACTCAAACTATCACAAGCTGATAAGGAGATGATCCTGATACAAAATTCTGTAGCGTCGATATTGAAGCGTACAGAGTCTACAATCAATTGACCAGACGTTAGTCTATCCAAAAAAGGTAGTATGGCAGATTGATCTTCTATTTCAATCTGATACAATTGACCGGGGTCTGGTAAATAGTTAAATTTCAACTGAGTGCTACGGTCGCATTGAGGAGTCACTGTTAACTGCTCAGCCGTTAGCCCATACGTGCTTGCTCTGGGCGTTACCGTTTCAAGGACAGTAGGGCAGTTATCAAAGGCATTGATATATTGACCTTGAATGTTTAGCGTTTCGGTACCGCTTAAGGCTATGTTTTGGACGAATTGCTGAGTGCTGTTTATAGTCGTTGTATCTGTGGCTGTGATCAATCTATAATTATCATATAGACTATCGGGAAAAGAAACATTGATCGAACTATTATCACAAAACGAAAAAGTAGGAGTGGGAATGGATGCAGGTAGTGCTTCAATGATTAACGTATCTGTTTTGGGTAGAATGTCTTCACCCAAAAGCTGTACTATTTCATAAACACCTGGAACCGTATAGGTGTAGGTCGTATCCGATGTAGAAGTGACACCAGACTCGTACGTGTATGTTTTTGAAATCGGACCAAGGCTATCCAATTCTGTAAGCGTAATGGTGAAAGGAACACAACCTCTGACATAAGAGCTGCTAAAGCGACCAAAGGAACTAATTGTATCTTGAACTTGAGCACTACAATTGACCCAGACACCAAAGCACCAAGATAAAATCAAAACTCGCTTTAAAATTACTATTCGCATGCCGCTCATATCAACGACAAGAAAGCCACGAATGACTTAATCTGCTAAAAGTTTATCGATAATCTGATCGAGTGATAGATTTTGTTGGTCGCCTGTTTCTAAGTCTTTAAGGTTAAATGTCTCCGAGGCGAGTTCATCACTCCCTATAGTCAGTACATATGGGATGCTGCTTTTGTTGGCAAACTGTATTTGTTTCTTAAGTTTCACTTGCTCTGGATAGAGTTCAGAGGCAATCCCTTTTGATCGCATTTGCTGAACAATTTGAATCCCTTGACGAAAGGATTCTTCATCTAGATGTGCAATCATCACTTTTGTGAATTGCTCACTTCGTTCTGGGAATAGGTTTAATTCTTCCAGTACATCATAAATACGGTCCAGGCCAAAAGAGATACCGATACCAGAAATATCTGGAAGACCGAAAATACCTGTCAGGTCATCGTATCTACCACCTCCGCAGATACTTCCCATTTTGACGGACGTAGGAACTACCTCATAAATCAATCCTGTGTAGTATGATAAACCGCGAGCTAAACTGAAATCAATGATGATTTTGCTGTTGAAAGGGCTTAGCGTTTCTAGAAATTGGCTTAGCTCATCAAAACCTCTTTGCCCTCCGTTGATAAGCTTCTGAAGTCGCTCAAGCATCGAGGGGGTATCATCTTTCAGATTGATCGCATCCAAAACCTGATTCATTTTGGTCGTGTTCGCGCCAAGTTGCTTGACTTCAAGAACGACAGCCTCTCGACCAATTTTTTCTATTTTATCCAACGCAGCACAGAACGGTATTTCCTGACCTTTCATTTCTACGAAGTCAGCGATCCCAAATAGTAGATCTCGGTGATTAATTCTGATTTCATAGGCATCTAAGCGTAATTTGCTGAAGACTTCACCTATCATCAATGTCAATTCCACTTCTTTCCATCCCGACTGAAACCCTCGGTTTGGAGCAATGATGTCAGCATCACATTGGTAAAACTCTCTGTATCGACCTCTTTGTGGTCGGTCAGCGCGCCAAACTGGCTGTATCTGATAGCGTTTAAATGGAAAGTTGATCTCGTTTTGATGCATAGATACGTATCGGGCAAACGGAACTGTTAAATCGTATCTTAGGCCTTTTTCAGAAATGGTATGAAGCAAGGACTGACTACCGGCTTGATAGTCGTCGACACTAGCTTTTTTTAGATAATCGCCTGAATTCAGTACCTTAAAAATCAATTGATCGCCTTCGGTACCGTATTTACCCATTAGCACAGATAAGTTTTCCATAGCAGGCGTTTCAAGTGGCATGAAGCCATATTTCTTGAAAACAGCCTCTATTGAGGAAATAATGTACTTTCTTTTCGCTGTTTGGGCTGGACCGAAGTCTCTCGTCCCTTTAGGAATGCTAGGCTTTTGCACTTATCGGAGTTTTTATTTGGCAAAGCTATAAAATGATTTAATTTTGCAGCCTTTAAATGATCAATTAGAAATGGCAGTAACTAGACTCGAAAGAAAAGGTAAGAAAAATAAGGCAGTTGCTAAGATGCGGGTAAATAATATCAAGCACCTTAGCCAAGTACCTACAATAAAGAACGTAGACATTGAAGCAATCAAGGCTGAGTTCGAAAAGAAAATCGCCAACGCTGCTCCAAAAGCTGAAAAAGCGAAAAAAGAAGAGGTTGCTGCTGAAGTAGAAACTCCTGCAAAGGCTGAGCCTGCGGAGAAAGCAGAAAAGGCTCCTAAAGCTGAGAAAAAACCAGCTGCAGAGAAAAAGGCTCCCGCTAAGAAGAAGGCTCCTGCTAAGAAGAAAACTGAGGAATAATATTCTCCAGCACCAATTACAACCCCGGATGTTTTCATCTGGGTTTTTTTATATGTACCCGGCTAGAGAATAGTACGCTAGACCAAACCATTCATGCAGAATCACTTTCCATGTTTGAATGGCCGAAATGCTTGGTAGGAGCTGGTACCCGCTAAACCGAATTGCTGCTCTGAAATCTACTGGATAGGGTATAG
>JBLHTU010000130.1:0-10532 GCA_047627515.1 Cyclobacteriaceae bacterium
AAGTTACCAAAATGGTAATTTTGGCGAATGAATTTTAATCAGGGCGTATTTTTGCTAACAATTCAGTAAACACCATTAATGGCGTTTATATACCTTATAATCAGATGTCTATTTATTTTTTTAAATAGTTGATATTCAGTGGTCTATTCGACTATAAACGTTTATAATTGATTATAACCGTTTAACGACGGTTATATGTAACACTCAATATAACGGTTGGACGTGGCTTCTCCAAAGCATTATCTCTCTGATCGATCTACCTATGATTTTTTATAGCAAAATGCATGGATGAATCAACAAGTCTTATTTCACTAATTTCACGGAATGACCGCAGTAGCACGTCCAGAAATTGTGATTCAGGGAGCCAGAACCAACAACCTGAAGAATATTTCATTAAGCATTCCGCACAACCAATTGATCGTTGTCACGGGTATATCGGGATCGGGGAAGTCTAGCCTGGCTTTTGATATCATTGCCAAAGAAGGACAACGTAGGTATTTTGAAACACTACCGTCGTTTGCACGGCAGTTCATGGGAAAATTGAACCGTCCTGATGTCGATCTAATTGAAGGACTTTCTCCCGTTATTGCCATCGGGCAACGGACCACGGGAACGCATGCGCGCTCTACCGTAGGTACCCTATCAGATATCTATGATCTGTTGCGACTGTTGTATGCAAGGACGGGGACAGCAGAGGGTAATATTAAGCTTTCTCGAGCGCTCTTTTCGTTCAACTCTGAAGTCGGAAAGTGTAAGCAGTGCAGTGGTATTGGGAAAGAGGAGCAAATCAGTGTCAAGCGTCTGGTCACCTTTCCAGAAAAATCAATCAGACAGGGAGCACTAGCGCCAACATTACCCAATGGCTATATCATGTACTCCCAGGTGACGATTGATGTGCTGAACCAAGTATGCGAAGCCGAAGGCTTCAGTGTGGACATACCATGGAATGACCTTACGGATCAGCAGCGCGACGTGATTCTCTATGGAAGCGAGAAGATTAGAGTGCCTTTTGGAAAACACAGTCTTGAATCACGGTTGAAGTGGACCGGTATCAAAGCCAAACCGCGAGAAGAAGGGTACTACAAAGGGATGATTCCGATTATGTCTGATATCCTGAGACGAGATCGAAACGCCAATATTCTCAAGTATGTGCATGCAGTGACCTGTCAAACTTGTAATGGGACACGGTTGAACAAGGATGCTTTACGTGTAGTCGTTCAAGGAAAATCAATCGCAGATGTCGTTACCCTGGAATTGAATGAACTGAAATCGTGGATTCAGTCAAATAGTTGGGGAGGAGTAGCACGGGAAATTATTGATAAGATCGCGTCTCAAGTGGATGTGTTAGAAGACTTGGGATTGGGGCATCTGACCGTAGATCGCTCTTCGAAATCCCTCAGCGCTAGCGAAATACAACGAATCCAAGTGGCCAATCAGATTTTGGTGCCCTTAAGTGATGTGCTATACGTTTTTGATGAGCCTTCAATAGGGTTGCATCGAGCCGAAAACGAGCGGATGATCTTTCATTTTAAAGAACTCGTTAGCAAAGGAAACACGGTCATTGTCGTAGAACACGATCTAGATACCATCAGAAGCGCCGACCATATCGTAGAGATAGGTCCAGCAGCAGGAACCAATGGAGGAGAGCTAATCTTTAGTGGTTCGTTCTCGGCTTTTTATCAACAAAAGGGATTGCAAGAGCGCAGCCCTACGTATCGAGCGATCAAACATCCCACTGTGAGTACCAGGCCCCGGTCAAAAACAGCAAGCAGATCGATCCGTCTCAACGGGTGTCATGAAAGAAATTTGAAAAACATTGATGTGGAATTCCAGCTTGGAAAATTCAATGTGGTCAGTGGAAGATCGGGTGTCGGGAAGTCAAGTTTAGTGATAGGCACTTTGCTCAAAGCAGTGCAGCAGCAGTGGGGAACGGAAGGGGATGCGCTTGTCAAAATGGCCAGCCATGAAAATTTGGATGCCATTAAAGGGTTGATTACTATCAATCATTCACCCATAGGAAAAACACCGCGTAGCAACCCGGCCACTTATTTGGGACTGTCAGATCATATTCGTGACTTATATGCCAGCTTGGCGGAATCAAAAACGCAAGGATTTACTAAATCTCGTTTTTCATTCAATAACACAGGAGGAAGGTGTGAAACCTGTCAAGGGGCAGGTAAAATCCAGATAGGCATGCACTTTTTGGGTAATGTGGACATGGTATGCGGGACATGTAATGGTGATCGATTCAATGAGGATACCCTTCTGGTAAAGTATAAAGGATTGTCTATTGCTGACATCTATAAGTTATCAATCGATGAAGCTGTTTCCTTTTTTGTCGACCAGAAAAAGGTGTTGACAGGACTTAAGATATTGCAGGAAATAGGACTTGGGTATCTCACGCTTGGGCAATCTTCTACTACGCTTTCGGGAGGAGAGGCACAGCGCATCAAAATAGCCAATCAACTACAGAAAAAGGATACAGGAGATACCTTGTACGTGATTGTAGAGCCAAGTATTGGATTGCATCATGGTGATCTGGCATCGCTGCTGCACTTGTTTGATAGGATTAAGCAGAAGGGCAATACCATTGTTTGTATCGAACAGAATGAGGCCATCATTGGGTGGAGTGATTGGCATGTTGAGCTAGGCCCCAAGAGTGGCTCGGCTGGAGGAACGATCGTTTACCAGGGAACCCCTAGAGTAGAGCAAGACAAGGCTAAGAATCAGGTCATAACCGAGGCACCTACTACGGCTGTTAGCCATGAGATCGTCTTGAAGGGTGTGACGACGCATGGGCTCAAGCATATTGACGTCTGTATTCCAAAGCATAAGCTGACGGTGGTTACGGGTGTTTCCGGAAGTGGGAAGTCCTCTTTGGTATATGACACCCTATTTGCAGAAGCCAATGCTCGATTTACAGAATCATTGTCAGCGTATAACAGAAGTTTTCTTCAGCAAAACAGCGAAGCTGAAATGGTCTCTTTCTCAGGCTTGGGGCCAGCAATTGGGATCAGCAGAAAGGGAGGGACGCCTTCGAAGCGATCAACGGTAGGGACGTTGTCAGGCGTGTATGATGCCTTTAGATTGTTGTATTCACGGATTGCGCAACATGAAGGGCAGATCTATACAGCTCAGCATTTCTCTTTTAACCATCACCTTGGCGCATGTCCGGAATGTGAGGGGTTGGGGGTGAAACTTAGATGCAATCCGGAGGAGGTCATTGTTTCTCCAGACCGCTCTGTACTAGAAGGGGCGCTATCTGTGAATAAGGCAGTTGGCTATTACGCCGACAGCAACGGTCAATTCATGGCAACCCTGAAGGAAGTCGCAAAGCAAAAGCAATGGAATATCCAACGGCCATGCCAGCAACTGGAGAATGAGATAAAGGAGGCGATTTTGTATGGTACGGGCGATGCGATTTGGGATGTTAGCTGGGAGTTTAGGACCAAATCACGAACGGGTACTCAATCATTGCAAGCAAAATGGCTAGGCTTCTGTCGATACATCGATAATGAATATCAGCGAAAACTCCACAACAAGAATATCGTGCAACTGGAAGAGTTATTGCACGGAGTCGTCTGTCCTGCATGTAATGGAAGTCGCTTGAAATCAGAATTATTAAGTACGACATTTCTGGGAAAAGATATTCATACTCTCTCCGAGATGAGTATCGCGTCTTGTCTGGCCTTGATTGAAAATATCGAAGCGCAAGTAGATGCTGTGGTGCGGGCCATCAGCGCTGTGGTACTGCCAGACGTAAAGGCGTCGTTGCAGACCATGGCTGATCTTGGATTGGGGTACTTGAACTTGGATCGAGCAGTGAGTACGCTTTCCGGAGGAGAACGGCAGCGAGTTGCACTCGCAGGACAATTGTCTACGCACTTGTTTGGCGTCACGTATGTGCTGGATGAACCGACGATAGGATTGGATGGCGAGCAGGTGGCCGTACTATCAAACGTATTAAAAAGAATCGTATCGAATGGAAATACAGTCGTCGTCGTCGAGCATGACCCGTCATTGATCCGAACAGCCGATTACCTGATTGAAATGGGGCCAGGTGCGGGAAGGTTGGGTGGTGAAGTGATCTACCAAGGGAGTGTCGCAGATCTCAGCAAAGCCAAAAATTCAGTAACCTATCGCTTGTTTCAAGATCAGCCGATTACGCCTATCAGGAGGCAAACTGCCATCGGGTTACCCTTTGGTGTCAGGGGCGCATTTGCTAATAATCTCAAGGATATTGATATAGACTTTTATGCAGGTCAGGTAACGGCTATTACGGGTGTTTCGGGCAGTGGAAAATCAAGTTTGGTAAAGGACGTGTTGTATAGCTCATGGCAAAAGAATCGACCTGTTAATTGTACGTCAGTAACTGGACTGGACCAATTTGAAGAAGTACTGCTAATAGATCAGGAGCCTCTTAAGCAGCATAGATTGAGTACGCCTGCATCATACACTGGCCTACTAGAACCGATAAAGACCCTGTTTTCAAAGACAGCAACTGCAAAAGACGCAGGACTCAGAAAAGCTGATTTCTCCTACCAAAGTACGCGTGGAAAATGTCCGACATGCGCAGGTCATGGGCAACTAAAAACAAGTATGGATTTCATGAGTGACATCTGGCTGATATGTGATACCTGCAAAGGCATGCGCTACAATGCTGCTGTGCTTGCCTGTACCTATGGTAATCGCTCTATTGGGGAGGTACTGCAGATGACTGTGCAAGAAGCGATTGAGTTCTTTGAGGGTGAAGCAATTGTGGAAAGTTTGGAGATCCTTCAGCGCGTAGGAGTGGGGCATTTGCTGCTGGGGCAATCTGGCCACACTTTATCAGGAGGGGAAGCACAACGATTGAAACTGGCAGGTTCACTGTTGCAAAAGCGAAAGGGAAGTACACTCTATCTCTTTGATGAACCAAGTACTGGACTTCATTACTTTGATATAGTAAGGTTGTTGGGAGTTTTCCAATCACTGGTAGACCGGGGTGATTCGATACTTTTTATCGAACATAATAGTACTTTGATAGGATCCGCCAACGAGGTAATTACGCTAGGGCCAGGTAGTGGTGACAGGGGAGGAACAGTGGAGAAAGCAACTAGAAGATCTCCCGACTAGCGCATGTTATCACCGGCTATGCATTGATGGCTAGGCCCATATGGCAAGTGCCATCTATCTGCAGTGAAAGGTATTAGTTGTACTGGTTCCTTAAGAAACTCCCTATCTCTTTTTCTACTTCGAACCATTGTTCGAAAGGTGCAATTGTGCTGTACGATAGCAAGGTCATGACCGAAGAGGTGACAATGTTAGGGAATGAGCCATCTACCAAGATTTCGTTTCCATGCAATGTAATCTGAGCACCGACCATTATAGACTTCTTAACTAGGATTGTTTTTTGAGAACCAAATCCAAAAATCTTAAAGGAGTAAGCATTTGAAAATTTATCTTTTAATACTTGAATTAGCTCATTGAGTCTTGGTAATTCGCAAGTTGTATGCACGATCATGTTTTCGAGTATTTTGATAAAGAATAAAAATAAGACAAAAATCTATGATCAATTGGTACATCAATTCTCAACTATTGATGGATGATCTGGCTGTGCCACGCGTCTTCGTCCGTGCCACGCCGGCTGTTCTTTTGCCCATTGATAGCCTTCGAAGTTATTCAATCTCAATACGACTTTATAGTCGCCTCATAGTTCCAAGGTTATCTATTATGATTGCACCACTTTCACTTTTATCGAAAATAAATTTTATCTCACTAATAGCGGAAGGTGTAAAATTTGGGTTGGTCCCTGTGAAGTCTTCCACAGGAAAATAGAAGGTCTGAAACACCTTTTCCGATTCTTTTCCATCCTTGATGAATCCTAGTTTCATAATCATCACTTCTATTTCCCTCTGTAACGGAGAGAAATCGCTTAAAAGAAAGGATACTTTTTCTCCAGAGGCGTCTACCAGCTGGATCGTAAAATCTATTGGTTTTTCGGGCTCGTCTTCATCTTCTTTCTCCTCTTCTTTCTCCTCATCGTCGTTGTCCTTTTTGTTATTCTGGTTGCCATTGTCGTTTACCCATTTTCCTTTTGATTTGGGATTAGTGGATTCTGTAGATTCTGCCATGGAAAATACCAACACTGATGATGAATCAATCGTAGAAGAAGAAAAACTGATAGCATAACTGGCAATCAATGAGTCGGGGACAGATTCGATCGATTTTTCTTCTTTTTCAAGGTCATAGTCCCATCCAATAAAAAGAGCTCGGGTTCCCTTTTGTCGCCATTTGAGTTGAATCTCTTGCTCACGCCAAATTATGAGATTTTTGGTACTAGCTTTCCCATTTTCCTGCGTGATAGTTGACACATCAAAGTCTTCATCAAAATCAGCAATCGGCTGCAAATTTGAATCTTCGAACTGGCTCAAGTAGATCGTTTCAGGCAGCCAGTCTTTCCCTTTTCTTGCATCTACGAAAAGAGGCAGGTATTCTCTTTTGTTTTTTAAGGTAATGTCTAAGAATGAGCTGATGTAGATCTGGGCAATTTTCTGTTGATCCTCAGCAGAAAGAAGCTGTTTCAGGTTGAGGAGGCCCAAAAATGGATTGCCGGTATCGTTATTACCCCAGCTTGTATTAAACTGACCGTGATTGGCTCCATAGACGTATAGTCCTGATTTGAAATGATAGAGACTGTCTTTGAAATGGACTCGCTCATATTGCTGTGATCCTGCAAAAGAGCTGACATCAGCATCTTGCGCGCCATGGATCACAAAATAATTAACATCCTCAATTTCTGTTCTACTATCTCCGGGCTCATATTGCCCATCCACTGGAGCGATCGCTACGATGGACTTGATCTGGAAATTGTAATCAAATTTCACAGAAGCATCGTCAGGGTAGTACGGTAGTGTATTAAACATGGCTGCATGGCCTACGGCTTCACCACCTCTTGAGTGTCCGATAAGGGCAAGGTTAGCAGTATCAATTTTCTGGTGAAACAAATGACCTTCTGTTTGATTCCACTCATGCCATACCTTTAGATGCTCTAGCAAAAGCCACCCTCTGGCATCATTTTCTTTTTCCAATCCTCCAAAAATATCTGACCAAGATCCATTGATAAAATTTTCATCTACAGATGCCATGATCATCCCTTTGGAAGCGAGTAATTCTCCAAGATATTCGTATCCGGGATCGGAATAATCTTGCATACTATGATTTCCATGGACAACGAGTACTAATGGAAAGGGACCGTCTCCCTCAGGGTACCAAACACGGGCATTTATAGGTAGTGACCTAGTATCAAATCCCCAGTATTTTTCACGCCACCAGCCGCCAATGCCTTCCCAATTATCAATAAATGCTACGCCATTTACAGAATCGGTTATCAAATCAGCTTCTGCTCCATAATCAAGTCGGTTTAGATCTTTACCACTGCCATAGGTTATGGCTTTTACCGTGTAGTTTCCTTTTTCTACTGGAGAAATGGCATTTATATGTGAAATGTTTGATGCAGAGGATCGTGCAGCATTGGCGATTGGATCCACGTCAAAACCATTGTAACTATAAAGAACAGCCGCGGTAATAAACCCACCAAACCCAATGATCAATCCTGCCACGGTCACTACCTTCTTCGTCGTGGTTAGCTGTTGAAAACCGGTTTCCTTTAACACCAGAACGCCAGCTCCACATAGCGATGCCAGTACGGTAATGGCCGCAGGTATCATCCAATCAAAACTCATAAAAAATAGCAGAGGTAATGCTATTGAGAGAGCCAGCTTATAGAACCTAGGGACATTGCTCACCAGCTTGAGTAGCCATCTGCCTACAAAGCCAAGTAAGGTCGCTGCCAGCATCAAAGCCAAGCCAAATAATAGTGCCCATGGATCTTTGAGGCCTATGTAAACACGAATAGAAAAGATTAGCCATAAGATGACTGTAAGGGCTAGGAGGCCTAATGAAGCTCCTCTTACAGCATTATTTCCTGGTGTAATGGTCTTGATTCGTCTCTTGAGCCAGTCGGTAACTTGTTTGTATTTCTTCCTCATATTCCTAATTGATTGCTACCAGTTGTTGGCGGTTCGTTGTTTTGTACTAGATACTTTGTCCAAATGTTAATAGGTTACTATCTGGGTCGCGTAAGGCAAACTCCCTTTGTCCCCAGGGCTTTGTTTCCAATGGGCCATTTGGATGGATCGTCGTTTTGTTCTCTAATAGGGATTGGTAAAAACCATCAATATCGTCAGTTCGAATGTAAACTTGCCCATAATTCTCTTTGGGGTCAAGCTCTTTAAATGCAAAGAAGTGAATTTGAATTTGGTCCTTTTCGATCATCAAATATTCATCAAAGTAGGCACTCCCAAATTCTTTAAACCCCAACTTGTTTTTGTAAAATTCTCGCGTCACCTTTTTGTCACGCATGGGTAATTTCGGATTGATATCAGTCAACATAATTATATAATTGGTTGTATTGGATGCGTGTTTTTAGCGGGTTCAGATGAGTTTAGAACGCCAGTCTCGTTTTTATTGGTTGTCATTTCTTCCACAGTGTTGAAGCATCGTTTCAATTTTTGATTTCAAGCCATATCTTTCAAAAGACAGGGTATTGGATACTTCGTCTTCCAAATCAAGTAGTTCTAAAGATCTAGTTAGAAAGCTCTTTGCAGTAATTCCATCATTTGACATTTTGCTTTCACCAATTTCCTTCAAGTATTTTGCTAAGATTTCGAAATGTCCGACAGCCATTTTTTGCTCGACGAGTTGCTTTTTCATTTCATCTTTTGATAATGTAAGCAGGTCTTCAATGTCAATGTTGAGATTGGTTTTTAATTGGCTATTCGTAATTGAAATTCCCTGCTCAATTTGGCCGTTTGATTTGAGACCTAAAAGATCTGACAAAATTTTGCCCAGTACTTTACTCAGCTGCTCTATTTCGTCCTTAATTAGATCTCTGTGCTCCATTATTATGTAATAAGCTACAACATAGCATATGCTATCACAAGGTGTAGTAATAGGTTGTTAGTATGTGATCAATAGCTTGTACAACTTTTCTCACATCCTCTTTAGTGAAACACATTGGAGGCTTGGTTTTAATGATATTATCAAATTTGCCATCTGTACTAATCAATATGTTCCTGTTTTTCAGTTCGTTTTTTATGTGATGAGCTAGCTCCGTGTCTGGTTGCCTACTGTCCTTTTCCACGATTTCAATGCCTATGAACAGACCTGAGCCTCGCACGTCACCTATGCAAGGATATCTGTGCATCAATCGCTGTAATTCGGATTTGTAGTAATCTCCCGTTGCTTTGGCATTCTCTTGCAATTGCTCTTCTTCAATCACTTCTAAGACTGCTTCCGCTATGGCGCATGAGACAGGGTTCCCACCAAAAGAGCTGAAGAACTCAACGCCTTTTTCAAAAGAAGCAGCAATTTCATCCGTACAAACAACAGCACCCATCGGATGCCCATTTGCTATTGGCTTTCCTAACACAACCATATCAGGCACAACACCTTGTGCCTCGTAGCCCCAATAATGATCACCAAGTCGGCCAAAACCTGTTTGGACTTCATCGCTTATGCATACGCCGCCTTGCGCTCTTATTGCAGGGTACACTTCTTTTAAATAGCCATCGGCTAATGGAATCTGACCTGCACAACCGACTATAGGTTCAGCGATAAATGCGGCAATAGGTGCTTTAGCATTCTTTATTTCACTTACGGCATCTTCACCATATAACGTACCAGGATTGGTCTCATTTCCTGAATATTTGCCCTTGTAAGTATCGGGTAAAGCGGTTATCAAAATGAATTCCTTTTGACCTTGTCCTTTAGGATTGTTGAACTTGTAGTCGCTAATATCTATCGATGTCTGCGTATTTCCGTGGTAGCCTTCCTCCAATACCATGACTAGTTTATGGCCTGTATGAAATTGAGCCATTCGTATGGCAAGATCACTTGCTGCACTTCCGGAGTTAACTAGAAATACCTTGTTTAGAGAAGGAGGGAATTTGGCGCTTAACTTCTCCACATAGCTCGGTAGCTGGTCATAGAGGTATCTGGTGTTCGTATTCAATATGGCCATTTGACGTTGGCCGGCCTCAACGACTTTAGGGTGCGAATGTCCTACATGTGGAATGTTGTTGTAGGCATCTAGAAACGAATTCCCATGGGCATCAAACATGTATTGAAACGCTGAGCGAACCATATGTATAGGCTCGTTATAGCTTGTTGATAATATTGGACTGATGTGTTGGTGCCTACTAGAAATGCTCGTACTAGTCGAAGGGGGACTTACCACAGTCATTCCAAGCGCTTTTTTAAACTGATTTTGTGCTTGCAAAGGGCCAATGGCTAACCAGCGGCGAATCATTTTCCACGCAGAATTTTCGCTGACAGAAGCATAGGAGTTACTCGGGTCAACTTTTTTTGCATGGGCAGAATTGCAAACGCTTGTGCACAGACGAGCAGCAATTAGATAATACAGTAGTTCAATTTCTCTTTCTTCAAGCGGCAGCACTTCATGATATGCTTTGAGTAGTATGCAGGCCCAT
>JBLHTU010000131.1:0-10440 GCA_047627515.1 Cyclobacteriaceae bacterium
TTTTACGATCATTAACTGATCTGTTTCTAATTTTTTGAAGGAACTGTTTTCGATCCTCTTCACGCTCGATCTTTAGCAGCGATTGCAGCTTTGAAAAATGCTCGTTAAAATCCATTTGGTACCTATTCAGCCAATTAGTGCATCAGATATTTCTGAATGGTCGACTTTAAGGTTTCTTTATCAGTAGATATTTGTGGGTCGCTGTAGATTTTTAATATCAGTTCCATGAGCACTTGCTGATCATACCCCAACTTACTGGAGATCTTAGAGCAAAAGGCGATCTCTTCTTTGTATAACCGCCCATCTATTTTCATGAGTTGGACGATCGAATAGATATATTCGTATTTTTCATCATCACTCAACTGATCCAAATTTTCCACATGGTCTGGATCGTCGAAGCATTGAGAAATTTCATCCGAACTCATACCGTTCGCTTTTCCGATCTGTTTTATAAGATCAATTTCATCCTGAACCACGACTCCATCGATCTTGGCTAACTGAACTAATAAATTAAGATGGGTCCGTGACATTAGGCTTGCTTGGTGAATGGGCAATAATGATAGTCAA
The DNA here is from genome assembly GCA_047627515.1 of Cyclobacteriaceae bacterium. Classification (GTDB taxonomy): domain Bacteria; phylum Bacteroidota; class Bacteroidia; order Cytophagales; family Cyclobacteriaceae; genus JAYPLE01. The sequence continues at coordinate 568 of JBLHTU010000131.1, forward strand.
TACTCGGGATAATTACGAAACTAAACTAAGTTTAGGCTAAAATGCAGTTTAAAAATATCTGCTGATCTTAGTCAAACGCATGAATTTCTTAGCACATTTATATTTATCGTTTGATGATGAGGACCTCATGGTTGGTAACTTTATAGGTGACTTTGTGAAAGGAAAGGAAATTGACTCTTTTAACCAGTCGATTAGAAAAGGAATTGTACTCCATCGCAAGATTGATGAATTTACAGATACGCATCCTGTTGTCATGGAAAGTAAGGTTAGGTTGAGACCCCAATTCAGTCATTACTCACCTGTTATATCAGATATGTTTTTTGACCATTTCCTAGCCAAGAGCTGGCACAACTACCATTCGACAACCTTGAAAGAATACACGCAAGCATTTTATCAGCTGACTAAAAACTATCAGGATATACTTCCCGCCAAGGCCGCCAACTTACTAAAGTATATGAGTGCTGGAGACTGGCTATATAACTATCAACATATATCCGGAATACATGAAGCGCTTTCAGGAATGGCAAGAAGGACAAACTTTGAGTCCAAAATGGAGTTAGCTTCTGTAGAACTTGAGAAAAATTACACATCTTATGAAACTGAATTCCTGCTCTTCTTCCCAGATTTAATAACAGAGTGCAAACAATTAATCAAAACTTTATGAAAGAGTTTTTCATGGTAGGTTTAGGTGGTCTCATCGGTTCTATGGGACGATACGGTCTAAGTATCTGGATCAAGAGCCCAACAACAGGATGGCCTACAGCCACATTTTCAGCAAACCTCATAGGTTCATTACTGATTGGGGTTTTGCTTGCGTCCTCAGTGAAAAATAACGATTTACTTCGGCTGCTAGTCGTGACTGGGTTCTGTGGTGGTTTTACGACCTTCTCTACTTTCTCATTAGAAAGTCTTCGCCTTTGGCAAAATGGGGAACATGCATTGTTCGTCGGGTATGTACTGGCAAGTCTCTTTGGAGGTATGCTGTTAGCTTATTTTGGATTTCTGCTGGGTGACAAATATTTGGGTTCGCTTTAATTTAGTCTGACCCACAATTAATAGACTTTGATCGACTACTATCAAATATTAGGGCTGCCTGAAACTGCTTCTTCAGGTGATATAAAAACTGCATTTAAGCAGCTTGCGGTCAAGCTACACCCTGACAAGAATCCCAACAGGCCTGATCTTGAGGAACAATTCAAAACAGTCAATGAGGCCTACCAAACGCTTAATAACCCTTATAAAAAAGCGAGGTACGATTTACAAAGAAAGTTTGGAACACCTTACGAGTACGAACCGATAACCTACGAGCGACCAGCAAGCCCGCCACCATCCTATCATAGACACTACCGATCTCCCAAACCAAGTCATCAAGAAAATTGGAAAGCCACTCTCTATGCCTTCGGATTCACATTTGCCGTGGCCTGTGTGGTCATGACGGCCATCGGCATCAAGAATTATTACGATAGCATCCAAGAGGAGGAACGACAGGTAACAAGGCGCGTCACTTTTGATAATGCAAAACTCTTTTATCAAGGGGGCAACCTCGACAGCGCATTTATACTTGTCAATTCCCTAGGAGGATTCGCGGAGAACCTCGAAGTAGATATGGAGAACTTCAAAATCGACCTAATAAGCGAAATGAAGGAAAATGGACTCACCAATTTCAGAAATGGGAATTATCAACAAGCCATCATCTACCTGGAGCTTCTTGACAAATACACTGAAATGAAAGAGCTCTCTTTAAAGGAATCCTTGGCCCTATCCTATAAGTACCAGAAAGAACCAGAGAAATCTATCTATGTTTTTACTCAGTTATTGCTTCGCGGCTATCGAAAAATCTTCGCTTATGTACAGATGGCTGAGATCTATCGAGATGATCTTGGGTCATTGGTGGAGACCCAAAAACACTTCGAGTTGGCCAATCTTGCTGCAAAAGAATACTACGAATCTGCTTACGGAAAAGCATATGCTGTCATATTACATGAAAATATGTTACCGGAGCTACACTTCAGTCTGTATACAGGTTTGGCCGACTCGTACCTAAAATTGGGTGAAGCAGAAAAGGCGATAAGTATTACTCAGTGGAATCTTCAAGTGTGGCCTAGTAGACAGGAAAATTATTTGATCGCAGCCACTGGCTATAGTATGCTCGGAGATGAAGTATTAGCAAAAGAGTATCTAACAGCTATGCAAAAAATTGCCCGACGCTAACCTCGCCAGTCGCCAGTCTTTTCTCGGCAGTCCTTTACTCTTTGATTAAGGATTAGTTTCCAGAACGGAGACTTGGTGAAGGTCAATTTCAAAAAGACTTTCGTATTATGCCAAGCCAGCGTAATGGGCTTTAAACTTCCAGGCAGGCCCTTGTTCTGAACAGTATACTGAAATCCCATTCGCCTGGTCTCTTCGAGTTGACAAGGGTTGCCGTACAATATTCCTTTTGTAGAACTCTTAATAATCACGCTGACTTTCTTTCTTTTAGGGGCGTTTTTCTCTCTTTGCTTGGCTTGATCCCGTCGCAATATTTCGGTCGGCTCAAAGCTTTCGTACCTTTGCTGAGCAGCAAGCCCCAAAGATGAAATAAGTAAAAATACGGTGAATAGATATCTATGCATGCAATTAGCAATCTCACTGACAAGTTAAAAACTATCTTAGATATCTTTGACCTTAAATAAGATCTCTGTGAAAGCAATCATCAGCTTTTTGCTGAAAACCATACCAAGAAAATACCTTCAACTGATTAGTCACTACGTACTCCGCGTAGTGGCTCTCTTTTATAAAGGTAAAAATGTCTTTTGTCCAGTATGTGACTCTCAATACAGTGTCTTTCTTCCTTATGGGAGAGTTGGCAGATCTAATGCTCTCTGCCCCTCATGCCTATCTTTAGAGCGACATCGCTTGATATGGTTATACCTTGACAAGGAAACATCATTTTTTACTGAGAAAGCTAAGATGCTTCATATAGCTCCTGAGTACTGCTTTATTGAGCGCTTCGAGAAGATACAAGGTCTTGATTATATCACCGCAGACATCGAATCGCCTTTAGCAAAAGTGAAAATGGATGTACATGAGATCCCTTTCGAGGCGGAGTCATTTGATATCGTGTTCTGTAACCATGTGCTTGAGCATGTAAATGATGACCGCAAAGCAATGAGCGAAATTCACCGAGTTCTGAAAAAAGGAGGCTGGGCAATACTACAAATACCACTTTTTTATCCCCTAGCCGAAATCACCATAGAAGATCCCACCATAACAGATGCAAAAGTAAGAGAAAGAAGGTTTGGACAGGATGATCACGTCCGGATGTATGGGCTTGATTATACAGATCGACTAAAAAAAGCCGGATTTCAGGTGAGAGACAACTACCTATCCAAGCTCGAAGAAAAAGAAATTCTTAAGTATGGATTGGACAAGAAGGAAATCCTATTTGTCGTAGATAAGGCCTAAGACTTTCTGATCAGTCCTCGTAGAAGGTATCTCGGAAAGCATAAGAAATCTCTTTTCTCCTGACATACTTATGCCATAGTCCATTGACCATCCCCAACCCGTAACCAAACAGCTGAACATAGACGGAGAACACGGATACAATAGCCACCTTGATGGACTTATTCTCTATCAGGCTTGTAGCAAAAAATAAAAGTGGATACATGGTAAGTAGAAATGCAAACCGACGGTCTATCACAGCTAGCAGGAAGAGGAAAAAGTGGAAAGTAGTAAAAGCGAGTGGTAGTAGATGTACAATTTTCAAAGACCCAGGATGTAAATCACTCAGCACAACCCGAGCGATGCCTGAGTTATATACTTGCTTGAAAAATTGTTTGAAAGTTGATCTTCTTTTATGGTAAACAAACGCATCTAAAATCAGACTTCCGGCTTTTTTTGCATTGGCTAATCTGAGACTAAAATCAATATCCTCACCAAAACGTAAATTAGAAAACCCGCCTAATTCGGAAAAGGTTTGGCGTCTTATGCCCATATTAAAGCTCCTTGGCTTGAATTTTTCCAATGACCTCTTACCACCTCGTATGCCTCCTGTACTCAAAAAAGAAGTCATACTATATCCAATAGCCTTCTGTAAAGTGGTAAAATTATCTAAACTCGCATCAGGCCCCCCAAAGAAGTCCAGCTGATCTAAGAGTTCAAACTCATTGATTGCGTTGAGATAATGAGAAGGAATCACTGTATCAGAGTCTAGGAATACCAACCACTCCCCATTAGCTAAGCTGGCTCCAAAATTTCTAGCTACTCCCGGACCCTGATTTTGCTGCACACGATAAGTGATTGACAAGTCAGGATATGAATTCACAACATGCTCACAAGTATGTTGTGAACCATCTTCCACGATGATCACTTCGAAATTTCGAAAGGAAAGCTTTTCAAGAGAACTCAGCAACTCATCCATCTCATCTGGTCTATCGTAGACCGGAATGATGATAGAGTACCTAGTCCTCATCAAAATTCACAGTGCTAGTAACCAAATACTCAGTCTTCTTGGGACTATTGAGAATAATCATTTCCGCTAAGAACCCTGCTAAGAACAACTGCACACCAGCAATCAGTGCAACCAATGCTAAAAAGAACATGGGTTGATCAACGATATCTCTGACGGGTAATTGATGGTACAGCATGAACAGTTTGTGGGAAATCACATACGTGGTGATAAAAAAACCAGATAAAAATGACAAAGTGCCTAGTGTCCCAAAAAAATGCATGGGATTTTTATTGAAGCGTGTCACAAAGACAATAGACAATAAATCTAAGAACCCTTTTACATATCGTTCCAGTCCAAATTTGGTGGTTCCGTATTTTCGAGCCCGATGATCAACTACTTTTTCTCCTATTTTTTTGAAGCCATTCCATTTTGCCAGCATCGGAATATATCGATGCATCTCACCGTAGACAGTTATATTCTTCACTACGCGCAATTGGTACGCTTTTAAACCGCAGTTGAAGTCATGAAGCTTAATCCCTGAGACGAGACGAGTTATATAGTTAAAAAACTTGGAGGGTATTCTCTTTTCTAATGGATCTTTCCTTCGTTTTTTCCACCCGGATACAAGGTGATAGCCTTCTTCCTTAATCATCTTATGCAAAGCAGGGATCTCATCAGGGCTATCCTGCAGATCAGCATCCATAGTGATGACTACATCTCCCGTCGCATGTTCAAACCCAACTTGCAAAGCTGCAGATTTACCGTAATTACGGGTAAACTGTACCCCTTTAACAGAGGAGTCTTCACCACTAAGCTTGGATATGACTTGCCAAGATGAGTCGGAAGAACCATCATCGATAAATATGAATTCTGCCTCTAGATCAGAGGCAAGGACGACTCGTTTACACCACTGATATAGCTCAGGTATCGACTCTTCCTCATCGTAAACGGGAATTACTATTGAAACATCCAAGGCTTAGTTTCTTTGCAGTTTATTCAAATTCCGGTCTTGCATTTTTCATGAACGCAGATATGATAAGAGCAGCGATCACAGAAATAAGTATCCCCCCTATCATTCCAAAAATCATCATTGCTGCAGGTCCTGTAAAGGCCTCAGACATTTTCATTGCTTGTTCTATCTGAGCATCAGACATACCCTGCTCCTCCATGCCTACAATTTGCTTCTCTCTGATTATATCAATGAAACTTGTACTTATAAATTTGATATAGATGAAAAGAAAAACACTTGATATTGCACTTGATATTAGACCAAACCAAAAGCCAATACCTACACCTTGACCATACTCCATGAAGCCGTCGCCTTGCGTTTTGTACTCTCTATAAGCCAAAACCAACAATACAATAAAAATAGCAATTCCAAGAACCTGAAATATGGTGTCTTGCTGCATGCTTAAGACATCTTGCAATACTGTTGACAATATACCAATGACACCACTGATAGCACCATACTTTATGCCTACGCTTCTTACTGATATGTTCTCTTCCATGATCTTAATTAAAAAGGTTTCTTCCTTAAAACTATTGATATCGCCGGTGTTACAAAAAGACCTGCCAACAATTTTTTACCAAATGACGAACTAAATAGCTGATAGTAGCTAATATTTTGTATTGCATTTTGTTGTGAAGCGTATTGTTCTGGACCAAACTGAGCAAGATAAATATCGCTTCTATCGCCCAAAAGCTGCATAGCTAACTGCTTATATTCATCTAAAAGGACATCGTTACCAGTGAACTGAATCACAATGAGCAGCATGAAAATGATTGTAGCGGGAAAAACAATAAGAAACCCGATCGATACTCCTTGCCAGAAATGCAAAATTCCGTTGTTATGGTACTTCCTGAATTCATAAGCAGCTAGACTAATGAATATCGTCAGAATTACTACGTCAAAAAATAGATGACTAATTTCTATCATAGGATGAATCCCCATCCACCTTCCAACATTAAAAAGAATAGCTTCTACGATGCCTGCAGTGACTGCATATTTTAAAGATACTTTCCACATGACCTATTATAGTTTAATGTATTGCTCACCTACTATAATAGCATCCGCACATCCGCTAAGTAACGAGCCATATAGATTTGAATTGACTGCCCTAGACTTATTAGATGAAGCGTCAAATACCCATTGCTGCGTCGTATCAATCACGGTGAACCTTGCCTCACTACCACTGGATAATGAAACCTCTTGTAGGCCTAATATCCTTCTAGGACCGTTCGATACTTTATCCAATAAAAGGTTAATATCTACTTCATCACTTAATGAAAGTAATAGGGGTAGCATAGTTTGCAAACCAATCATCCCATCATTTGCTAAATCAAATTCTAGCTGTTTTGACTCCGTATCCTGCGGATAATGATAAGAAGTGATAGCATCTATCACCCCATTTTTTAAGCCTGCAATTAGAGCTTTTCGATCAGCTTCAGATCGTACTGGAGGATCCAATTTAAAATTAGTATCGTAATCCTCAACGCTGCTATCGGTGTATATAAGGTTATTGATAGACACATCGCATGTAACCTTCAAGCCCTCAGACTTAGCCTTCGCAATTAAGTCTAAAGAACCGGCTGATGAAATTCCCGTCAGATGCAACCTACCGCCGGCATATTCCAAAACGCGCAAATCCCTTTCTACCGCAATAATCTCAGCTATTGCAGGTATTCCTCTTAAACCAAGTGTAGTGCTAACCATGCCTTCATGCATATGTCCATACTTGGACAGCTCATGATCAGAAGGCCGATCAAAGATCACGCCCCCAAATGATGCCGCATACTGCAGACTTTTAAGCAATAGTTCCGCTGAAGATATCGATGACTTCCCACTAGAAAACGCAACGGCTCCTGCTGCACTTAAGTCTCTCATTTCTGAGATCTGACTTTCACTGCCACTTGGATAAACGGATGCGATCGGATGCAAGTTGATAAAAACGTTACTCGACCTGTTTTTCAGATAGACGACTTGTCCTTTACTATCAATTCTTGGTTCAGTATCAGGGACTACCGACACATCAGTGTAGCCACCTGCTCTAGCTGCGGACAGACCCGACAACACATCTTCTTTGTTCTCTTGCCCAGGATCACAGAAGTCACTCCATAGATCGAATAGTCCAGGCACGAGTAATTTTCCGGAAAGATCAATTTCTTGATCGGCATTACCAGTATAATCGGTGCTCACAATTTTGTCCTCTTGTATTAGGATGGCATTTATTGATTGCTCAGCCGATGAGTCAGTATCTCTGGTTGTACAATTCTTAAGAAGTAAACTCATAGAAAACGAGCCAGAAGCGTTTCAGAAACAAGAAATATTATTGTCAAAAGTAACATAAATTTTGCTGCTGTTTCTGCTGTTCCATTTTCTTCAAAAATGCTACTTGAAGAAAAATCGGATAGGGCGATTAGATTGATCTGATCATTATTCTCTGCAAAAGTCTCAAGTTCCTCTACTGAATAAAACGATAGCTCTGATTCGGACTTAGCACGGTTTACTGCGAAGGATGCTAATGTGTCCGCTCCGTTAATCAAGTTGAAATATCCTGTTACATTAAAATTAGGTGGAAATTCGACGAGCAACTTACCTTGAGTTAGTCGGTAATTAGGTGAATAAGTGATCTCAGCACTATTAATTATCAGTGCTTTAGGCTCTTTGGCCAAAGGAACATTGAAGGTAAGAAATCGTTCATCTGCCAAATAACTTAGTCTGGGATCAAGTTGAACAGACTTAAAAACCAACTGATACATCAAGGGTACGAATAAAGAGTGGATCGGCAATGAGGTGTAAGCCAGTTCAAGTGGGCTTCCAAAAAACAAAACACTTTGATCCGATATCTTCTGACTAGACAAAAATGATTGCCCAAAGCCATTCAACAAGTAGCCATCTTCGTAACTACTTGGCTGGTACAGAGATAACCCATTTGGAAAATTGGTGCGGCTATCCACTTCCGTGAAAATATTACTAAACAACGCTAATTCGAAATTAGGTAATATCTGCATCTGTAGTCCTTCACTGGATTGCAGCATGATATTAGTCTCTAGGTAATCATTGTACGAAGAAATACTAATAGCGTTCGTAGGTATGAGCAAAACTGTTGACCCTTCAAAGTTTCTGAGAAATGAGGGAATTGACTCAAATCCATCAACAATTAAAAAATCTGATCTACTAATTCTCTGGTAGTCAATATCCTCTAGTTGAAAATGCTTAAAATCGAACAATACATTGTTAGAGAATATGCTTTCTATGTATCTATTTCTGTTGTCAACAGATACATAAGTAACTACGGGCTGCACATATTTCGGTAATATAGCAAAGTAGGTATTATCAAATGTGACGCGTTGATCTCCAAGTACAATCTTCAATTTTCGAGAGTTAAGCTGTGCTAAATCTATATCAATCGACACTATTTGCGTCTTCTCCAGGCCGCTGACTAATTCCGTTGCAATAAGCTGATCATCCGATATAAATCTAACAGGTAGGCTATCATTCTCTATGATCGAACCACTAATTCCAATGACCACATTAAGTGTACTCAACCCATCTGGATTGACGTATAGAGATTCTAGATATACTGAATCAACATACGCATTGAAATAGCTTTCATCTTCAATTCTCACTAAAGTGATTCTATGATTAGACTGAACTTGATCAGCGATTTGCAAACCATTCTTTTGAAAATCAGAGAAATACATCAGATGTGATGTCTCATCCAATACCTCTAAGTCATTGACTACCTCAGAAAATGAACTAGCGTTACTAGACTCTTCTAACTGACTAATATTCTTCACTAAATCGTCGCCATACAACCTAGTACTTTGTATACCCCCTCCTTCAAAAAAGTAATAATATTGATCCACATCTATTTGTGCAAGGACAATTCTAGCTACGTCGATTATTGCATCGAGCTTTGTCTGAGCTGAATAGATTGGTAAAAACATGCTGCTGGTATTATCTACATATATGTAATTGGCTTCTGAAGATTTATGAGAAGTGCCCGCAAGCAAGTTTAGGAAGAAAACAAGAAGCATCAGGACAAAAAATAACCTATTGATTAACAGCAGAATTTTCTTGAATTTCCTGCTTTTCATCTGAGCGGTCTTAATCTCTCTCAACACAGATAAATTACTAAAATCAATCAATTTGAATCTTCTAAAATAGAAGAGATGAATGATTATCGGAATCAGTAGAGCTAGAAGCCAAACAAATGTCAAGGAATTCATATCCATTAAGCTTCAAAGCTACTATGAATGAATAGAAAATGTAAGGATTGTAATATGGACTAGCACATGAAATGCAGCAAATACTCAATAATTTAAGGAGTCCTGCATTGATCTTCTGAACAAGCGCTGGCTAAAACTTCGCTGGCAGCTACTTACGAGGCTAAACCATCAAATGTTCAAGAGAACCTCTATTCCAAATACATGCTTATTCT
>JBLHTU010000132.1:0-10384 GCA_047627515.1 Cyclobacteriaceae bacterium
TTTCTGGTTGTCAGGCGTAAATGACATGGATGGGTAGACGCCAAGTCTTGCTCTAGATTCTTGATCATCTCTTCTCACTGGATAAGCTAGCCAAGCTTCCGAGCCAGTGATCAAGTTCCTTTTTCTTAAACCAGTCTGTGTATTATATCGCGAGCCGTAGACTAACCACTTACCATCTGACGATAAGGTAGGTGCAAAAGCAGACCCATATTGATCAGTTCGACTACTCATTTCCCCAGTTTCTCGATCGTAAGTGGCTAACTGATACTGAGGTAATTGTGCATTGTAGTTCCACGAACCGGTTCTTCTAGCATACCAAATAAAACGCCCATTTGATCCAAATGCAGGTTCTACAGTTTGGAGACTTTCTGGCTTTTTTATTAGCTGGATACCGCTTCCTCCATCTTTATGGTACATGTGAAGCTTCATGACTCTTCCTCCCTTGGACACGATTAAGTACTTTCCATCGGGCGTCCATTCTACAGATTGGTAGTATTTATCCTTGTCTTTTGTGATCTGTTTTGAGGCTGCCTCAGGATCAGTAAGATCCAATGTCCAGATGTTTTCTGCACCACTCTTATCTGACGTATAAGCTATCGATTTGCCATCAGGACTAAATTTCGGATGAGTATCAAAGGCCATTCCTGATGTGATTTGCGTGGCTTTTCCTCCCCCGATGGGTAAGCGATAGATATCGCCCATCATATCAAATGCGATCTCTTTTCCATCAGGGCTTACGTCCAAATTAAGCCATGTGCCTTCCGAAGTGCTTAACGTAAGCTGCCTTCCAGGTTCAAGAGGTAATTCTTTGGTTGCTTTCTTTTTGGTAAGGCTGTCAGTCTTGGTTTCAACTTGAGCGAATGCTAAGTTGGCAGCAAACAATGCTGCACAGAAAAGGAGTTTCTTTATCATAAAGTCTTTTATTATAAATGAAAGTTAATCAGATTGTTAAATCAGAGCGCAAACAATTATTTGAATGGAAGACTTCTACCTGTGGGGATTTACCGATAAGCCCGGATGTTTATGCAATCATTTAGTTCAAGTACCAACACTAAAATTGGACATTGTATTTGGCTTCAAACTGTTTTGGAATGTTGTCTTTGTTTTCTCCAAGATTCTGACGTAAGTCAATCTCGATGCCTCGTGCAATTGTAGAAATTGGGACATCATTGGAGGTACCCTCAAAAGGATTTTCCCCAGTTCTGCCTATTCGTTCCATGGTGTGAAAAATCCAGGCAACTGCCGTGAAAATCGGAACAGAAAACCAAATGAAGTATCTACCGATAATTGGATGATGTAGGATTACTTGTCGACCCAAGTCTTCAAATTGCGGGACCAAAGCAACTGGTAGTATCAAGATCAGAATCCACATGAAGTACCGGTTCAGCGTTGCGAATTGTCTTGGATAAGGGAAGTTCTTAATACGCTCTGTTTTGCCCTGCAGCTCAAAGAGTTCCTTGATTAGGCTCTCAAGTTCAAGAAAGGAGAATTCCCAGATTATTTTTGATTCCTTTAGTCTGCGTAGGTGGTGGGACTGCTGGTAAAGTAAGGCCGATGATTTATTATCAATTTGCTCGATTGAAGCAAAATCTTCAGGGGTAAGGTAAATAGCCAAGTCTGCTTTAAGATCACCTTTTTTTTCAGGAGGAGCAATGTTCCATTCTTGATTTGTTTTTAGGTTACTAGTCGTTTCCCATTGCCTTGGGGTTCTCATAGTGTATCGAAGGGCAGTCATCCAAGCAAGATGTCGATAGGTTAGTATTTTTACTTGATTCTTGAGTTCTGCATCACTCATCTTTTCATCACAGTATTCATTAGTGACCATATCTTGAACAAAAGCGCCAAAAGTTCGAGAAATATTAACAATCCCACCCCATATTTTGCGAGCCTCCCAAATCCTGTCATAGGCGGAATTGTTTTGAAAACCAATCATAAACGCGACAGCTGTACCTATCATGGCGATCGGCGTCCAAGGAACTCTTAGCCATTCCAAGTCAAGAAAAAAGTATGCAGCAACCCAAGCAATGCCCAAGCCCAGAAATTTGAATGTCTCAAATCTTGTCCAGGTGGCCAACTCTAGGACCGAATAGGTTCGTCTTGTATACATAGGTCAATTAAAAAAGTAGAAAGTAATTCGTTGGAAATTAAGTGGAGGGAAGGGCATTAAATTCTGTGCGTCTTGCATCAAACCATTTCTGCATCTCTTTAGGAGTCTGCATCAATTGTGTCATCTGTTTCATGCTTTTCAAATGTGCTTGGTCTCCCTTTTGGAACATCTTCATTCCATGGTCTTTACTCATTTGCGCGATCTCATCAAAAGTTTCTGCTTGGAAAGCAAGGTCACAGGCTCCTCCTAATTGTTGGCAAGTCATCGATTTCATAGTGCGTACTCATGGATTCTATGACAAGATAGCAGTTATTTGCCTCACAGTGAATCAGTAGCGTTTTCAATGAGATGCTTTCTGGTCTTGCTCAAATAAAGCGTCTTGAAAGAACACTTAATCGCGCTTTACGCATTCGCAACACCATTTCATAATTCATTACTAGTAGCTAATAAATTTCAGAAACATTCTATTATTCACATGGCTCGTGAATAGATAAAAAGGGGATAACGTCTCCAGGTATCTTAACTGTTGATTGCTGCTTGAACCGGAACTATATCAATTAGTGAGTGCCCTTATTTCTCCTCGAACCCAATCAGGTAAATAGAGACTAATGCCAGTCTTTTTCTCTAGCTTAATTAACTGATTTCGGAGTTCAATACTTCTTAACCCAATCTTCGATTTCATCTGATTGGTTTCATGTAATCTTTGTTGCTGTGGAGGATTGAGATATCCATAACCTACTCGTGAACCTTCAAATAGCACTGTGCCATGCCAATCATCAATCGTCTCAAACTCATAGGGAGATATCTCTCCTCTATAGAGAGCAAACTCAAGATTGGGTCTGAGAAAAGTAAAAAGCGTATCCTGCTCAATGTTCTTTGTTGAGATCGAATTGTGATGACTGATGATTGTGGACATCCAATAATCGTTACCAGTTATCTGTTCGTCAGGATACCCGATGCTATTCAATTGGCTAATCAGATGCTGTATTTGACCCTCGCTGTGCGGTGCAAACCGAGTATTAGTATATCTCTCCAGCGCGTGATCACCAATCCTGAGCAAGGCACCGATCGCCATTTTTTGATCTTTCTTGAACATTTTCCGTGCTTGTTTCCGAGTAGATAGGTTGAGTTTTGAGACATAAATAGTGATAAGGCTATCGTATGAGTGAGCGATTAACCCTTTTTTAAGCTCTTTATATAGTGCTGAAAGCACCTTATTTTTCCTAATTGATTTTAGTTCCCATCCTGCTGATATCGCCAATTGGACGTAGTAAATCGCTTTTTGTTTATCATTGATCATGAAGGCTAACTGCGCAACTATTTTATACTCTCGGGGAAAAATGAAAGCATAATCCTTAAAAACCTACTGATAGTTTTCTAAAGCTTCTTCGAATCGTTCTTCAATGATCAGTTGCTCCGAAACGACTGTTCTCTGGTGGTAATACTGATAGTTGGAAGTACTATCTGATCTCTAGGAATCAATTACCATCCATGGGACTAGAAATAGCAGACTAAATATAGAAAAGATGATTGTACGTATAATTTGGTTTGTGCCATTGCTTTCGTTTGATAGAATGATTGTTTTTAGCTCTCAATATCACTCTCAATTTCTTTAACAATTAATTAACGGGTTGCAGTTTGATTTTGGCAATTGGCTTGCTCAAGTTGCGATATAAAATGGGCGCTTATTGAGGCGCTTAAACTCAAATTTGCATCAAAGGAATGTGGTTCACCATGCGTGCTGATCTACTGCAATAATGCTCTTATCTCTTCTAATTCTCAGAATTTCGCTTCTATTCCGCAAAAAAAAGGATGTTCTAAAGAAATACAGATTGACCAAATAATGCCTTGATTTTATCGTGTAATTAAGAATTTTTTAGTGATCCATTATTTGAATTAAAAATATCCTATAAATAGAGGCGCTCCTCTGTGCAAGAGGTCTTTCGTCAGATGTGTCACATCTTTCAAAGTTCTTTCTTGTGATATAAATTGGCGACTGATCGAGCATAAGTGATCACATCAAACAGTCAGAAACAGAGCATTATTATGAAAACTTCAAGACGACAATTAATTAAAAGTGGATTACTAACTATTGGTGGTTTGACCATAGCACCGCACCTCAGTTTCTCTGAGTCATGGCGTGCACCAGTGGCACTGAGTAGCGACGGCAATGCCCTGTACAGCCCATTTTTTGAAGAGTACATTTCGACGGCTTTCCCGGAAGTGGAAAAAACGCTCCTAGCAAAGCTAAATGCCAATGAAAATCCTCACGGTCCTAGTCCTATGGCTGTCAAAGCTCATGAGAAAGGTAGTATTAAGGGTAATCGATATGCATGGCGTGAGTTGTTTGATCTAATTGATAAGATTGCTACGAAGGAGGGAGTTGCTGCGGAAAATGTAATGATGGGACCGGGATCTTCGGATTTATTAGAAAAATTTGGGATGGTATTGCATATGCAAGGAGGTAATATTGTCTCTGCGGATCCTGCTTATATGTCTATGATACGAGTAGCAGAATCTGTAGGGGCTAGCTGGAAGGGTGTGAAACTAAGCGACGATTGGTCGCATGATCTAGTAGCTATGGAAGAGGCCGTAGATGAAGATACTAAATTGGTATATATCTGTAACCCGAACAACCCTACAGGAAGTCTGACAGATGCTAGCCAATTGAAGGAATTTTGCAAGCGAGTGTCCAAGAAGGTGCCAGTCTTTGTAGATGAGGCCTATTTGGAGTTCTTGCCTGAGAAGGAGCAGATGAGTATGGTTTCTTTAGTGTCCGAAGGTTACAATGTGATTATCGCACGTACATTTTCTAAAATACATGGGATGGCGGGTCTGAGAGTTGGATATGCAGTAGCACTTAAAGAAACCTTAGAAGGTATACAGAAAATCACGCGTGGTGGAATGGGCATATCCTATCCATCTATCATGGCAGCTCTGGCAGCAATGGATGACGTTGATTTTCAAACCGAATCAAGGGATCGAAATACTGAGGCGCGCGAATATGTTACCAGCCATTTGACAAAGAGAGGGTACGATTATGTGCCGTCAGTGACGAGCTTTGTGTTATTTCCTATCGAGATGGAGGGAGAACCTTTTTTGAAGAAAATGTTGGATCAAGGTGTAGGTGTAAGGTCTTTCAAAATCTATGATAAAAACTGGTGCAGAGTGAGCATGGGTACTATGGATGAAATGAAAATTTTTGTGAATGCATTGGATACTGTATTGAGCTAAGCCTTCTCTCTTTCACATTGGAAAAAACAGTCGGTTTACTTCTTATCATCGGACTAGGCTTTGTGCTTCAGCGCAAGATCAAGTCCTCAGAGCAATTGAAAGGTGTGAAGACCTTAATCCTTTCTGTTGCTTTGCCAGCCACCATTTTTGCAGCCCTTCTTAATGTCAAAGTTGACATGGATATGCTCTGGCTTCCATTCATTGGACTGCTCATTAATTTAGTGCTTTTGCTTGTGTTTTACCTTGTATTCAAGTACGTAACTCCGATTGAGGAGGATAAGAATCGCACATTGCTGATGCTGATGCCCTCTCTAGCGCCAGGGTTGTCTTGCTTGCCATTTATTTCTGAATACTTAGGCCCTGATTCTCTTGCAATGGCTGCGCTTGCAGATATTGGGAATAAAATATTTGTACTCATACTTCTGTACATGCTTGCAATGAGTTGGTATTATCGTAGGCAAGGATTGGGTGCGAGAGTCGACCGCAATCGGTTAAAAGAGTTATTCTTTTCGCTGGTGAAGGAGCCAATTAACTTGGTGATTGTTGCTGCTTTTCTACTATTGGCACTTGGTTTTAATATACAAACTTTACCCGTTGTCGTTTCTTCCTTGGTGCTTCGTCTAAGCGCCATTATGGGGCCGTTGGTACTGCTTTTTATCGGGATGGCAGTGAAGATCAAAAAGGACGATGCTCAACTTATTTTACGTATGCTTTCTCTAAGGTCTGGTGTGGCATTTTTGCTTTGTGCCATTCTCATTTCTGTGATTCCGAATCTGTCTACGGTCATGATTTTATTACTCTTGGTTTTTGCTCAGAGTTCTACCAGTTTTTGGCCATATGCTCATATTCTGTCAATCAATGAGCTGGAAGGAGATACGATAGACAACACCTTCAATGGCGGACTGGGTTTGTCTGTGATGGCACTATCCTTACCGTTTTCTACTTTCATAATCTTGGGAATTTTTTCTTTCCCATCGATCGTGATTTCACCCTTATATCCAGTAGCGTTCGGTTCCGTGTTGGTAGGGGTATTTCTATTTACGCCTGTAGTTCATTGGCTGAAAAATCAAAAGGCTATCAAGCGACAAAGTTTGGAAGTCTCTCAGATCGATTAACTAGAGACAGGTTCGCAATAGGCAATCAATGATTGCATCTATGCCTACGTCAAGAGTACTTTTAATGACTGTATCCTAAGCAGTCTTATTTTTGAAACTATTCTTAGATATTTGAACAGCAGTCATCTTCTTCTTTGGAATTATCTTGGTGTAGGGTATGTGTTTCAAAACAATTGGTACCGCAATTCTTATTATATAAGAAAGGACCAAAAATCACTAGATATTAAAGTAAATCAGGGCATAATGGATAGCAAAAAGTTACTTCTAAATAACCGACAAGAGCAGGTCAGGAAAGGTCTTTTGATCAATAATGATGACATCGCACAGGATGATCGATTTCAGAAATTTGAGAAGATGGCATTGTCACCGTATGCTTTCTTCCGAGGTTCTAATCATTTGTACTGGGAAGACATCTACAACGATTGGCGCATTAGCTTTTTTGGTGGAGTTGAAGAGACATTGACTTGGATCAATGGTGATGCCCATGTTTACAATTACGGCGCTTACGCCAATCATTATGGCCAAGCTATCTTTTGTATGGATGACTTTGATGACAGTATTGTAGCGGATTACCAATTTGACCTTTGGCGTATGGCTATCAGTATCGTACTCGATTGTCGAGACAAGGGTGTTTTTAACGCTGTACAGCAGCACAAGGCTTTGCAAGTCTTCTCTGAAGCTTATCTAGAAGAAATGCGAAATCACAAGCGCGATGATCCGTCATATGAGGTGCACATGACCAAACAGACAGCAGACGGACTTTTAGGGGACTTTTTGACGAAAGTCGAGCGAAAAAGAAGTCGAGCGAAGATGCTTCGAAAGTGGACCAAGGTTGTTGATGAGGTACGGAAATTTGATGCTGATTCTAAAAAATTGGAGTTGTTGCCAAAAAGGCAATACAAAAAAATAGAGCAGTCCATTCTTCGATACCAGCAGGAGGTTGCATCCATTCTATCTGTTGAACCTAGTCATTTTCAAATCAAGGATATCATCAGACGTGTGAAAGCAGGTACTGGATCGCTAGGATGTGATCGTTATTATGTGCTGCTCGAGGGAGATACAAATTCCCAAGAGGATGATATTATTCTGGATGTCAAAGAGCAGGGGCGGCCTCCCTTGTATGCCCATATGAATGAAAAGGAGCAGGCGGAATACAGAACTGCATTTCCCAACGAGGGTATGAGACATGCTAGTGCTTATCAGGCATTAGCAGAGCACCCAGATAGATATTTGGGATGGGTATCTATTGATGAAATTGTATTTTCAATTAGAGAAAGGTCTCCTTTTAAATCCGATTTTCCCACAGAGAAACTTCTTCAGGAACAGGACCTTTATTTCATGTCAAATGCCTGGGGGTCTATTTTGGCAGCAAGACATAAGCGTGCCAGTTACAAGCTAAATGATCAAGCTAACCTCATGCCCAATTATTTTGCTGAGCAATTAGCCGGAAGAGAAGAGCAGTTTGTGCAATTAGTGACCTCGGTTGCTTTTCAGTATGCTGATTGTGTGGCGCAGGATTATCAGTATTTGCTACGGATGATCCAAGATTGAATGTATAGCATCGATTCTTATTTCTTTACAGGATCACTGTTTCACTGCGTATTGAATCGTGATTGCATGCCGGTAGCTATCATATGATTGCTATCAATTCTTACCACTTGGTCGATTAGAGCTTTCGCTAAAAGAAGACTGTCTTGCGCTAAAAAGATCTGAGCTTGTAGCATTAAGGGCGACGTGTGGCTAGTATCTGGCATAATACTTTGTAGTGTTGCTAGGTGCGACTTTGCTGCTTCTATATGACCCATTTCCAATTCAAGATTGGCAGCATAGCTGACATAGAAACCAAGTGACATCTGCTCTGGGCGTGCAAGCTTACGTAATGAATCTAGAGCTGCTTCAGCGCCAAAACTTGCATGAAGGTGTTCTATATACTCTGCTTTGAAATAGTTGTCTGCGGGAAATTGTTCAATGAATTTCCCTAAATTTGTAAGAGCCAATTCACTTCTTTTTTGGCTAAATTCCTCAGTATTAGTAACACCTAGCTTTCTATTATTTGCAGCTTTTAGGCTCATCATATTGACGTCCAATAGCATTCGCTCGTAAGGTGAAGCCAGATTTTTTCTACGCTCAAGCTTAGCAAGAATAGTTTGTCGTTCTGGCAGGCTACGTGTGATGCGACCCACCATACTAAGCCCTAGTAACCACGTAGTATCTAAAATCACTGCTTTTCGAAAGGCGGTTTCGGAGGCCGTCCATCGACCATTATCCATGATCTCTGACCAACCTATTTCAAAATATAATCTTGCACTATCGTTTTGAGTTCCGTAGTTAAATGCGGTGTAGTTATTATGGTTTTGACAAGCTGTCAATAAGAAAAAGCATAAGAGGCACGAGGTCCGCCAGATCTTAGAGAGTAGGTTGTTATGTGGCGTGATGGCTATCATATATTGAAAGTACTGGATGTTATATGGTTTAGCAAAAGGATGCTAATAGATATCAATTTAAGCTGGTGCCAGCTGTGAAAAAGTATTCACTAGAGCGCGTCCTTATGACATACGCTGATTTTTGTCATCATTCAAAATGGCATAGTACATGTATCTTTGGTCAGAAGCAAATACTATACAAATGGCTGTAAGCAAAGAGATCAACTCGAAATCATATGGTGATGCAATTACGGAATTGCAAACAGAGCTAGTGTATATGCAGGAATGGGTTAAGAGTCAAGGTTTGAGAGTACTGGTCTTGTTTGAAGGAAGAGATGCCAGTGGAAAGGGGGGAGCTATTAAGCGCATCACAGGGCCGCTAAACCCGCGGGTTTGTAAAGTGGTCGCGCTTGGTGTTCCGACGGAACGTGAAAAAAGTCAATGGTACTTTCAACGTTATGTTCAGCATCTCCCTGCTGCCGGAGAGATTGTTTTGTTTGATCGAAGTTGGTACAACAGAGCAGGAGTAGAGCACGTAATGGGTTTTTGCGACAATGAAGAATATCTTGAATTTCTCCGGTCTTGTCCGGAGTTTGAGCGTATGCTCATTCGTTCTGGCATCATACTGGTAAAGTATTGGTTCTCAGTCAATGACGAAGAGCAAGAAAAGAGATTCAAGGAGCGGATTAAGAATCCTTTGAAACGCTGGAAGTTTAGTAAGATGGATTTACAATCCAGAGAAAAGTGGATTGCCTACAGTAAAGCTAAGGACGAGATGTTTGCGCACACAGACACAAAGCAATCACCTTGGTACGTCGTGAATGGAGACAGTAAAAAGAAGGCTCGTTTAAACTGTATACATCATTTATTATCTAAGGTTGATTACGAGCCAATAAAATTGGAGAAAATAGAGCTTGTACCTCTTCCAGAAGATCAAAGCTATGTACGGCCCCCTGAAGACTATCAAACTTTTGTACCTGAGGTATTCTAGTCTACTTGATAAAGAATAAGTACATGACAAATAAAAAAGGCACAACTCAGCTGCGCCTTTTTTATATCAAGATATTCCTTGTACTATTCCGACAGGTAGATATTGTCAATCAGCACTGTAAATTCTACGAATTGCAGGTCTGCATCCAATGGATTCCACATCGAAAATGGAATACGAAGATCAGTCAAATCAAGCCCTTCAAAGTCTGCTAGAGGGATGCTGTATTCTACAAAACCATTCGCTACTTCAGTTCCGGTATAATTGATTAGAAACAAGGCAGCATCAGTAGATGTACTTTCTAATTTAATCTCTGCATCTACTAGGTTTTCCGGCTTCTGCAATGAAAACTTGAGATGGGTGTATTGAGATGCATTGACGTTCCTAAAGAGCTCCATGTATGCACCTCCCCACGTCCCACCGGGATAGGTGAATGCTAGACTTGAATCTCCGTTGATAGCTGTGCTTGAAGTAGTGACTGCTGGTTCTCCACCTGCACCAAATGCTGTGATAGTCA
>JBLHTU010000133.1:0-10370 GCA_047627515.1 Cyclobacteriaceae bacterium
GTCCCATTGACTATACAAAAGAGGAGTACTTGACATTTTTGTCATCGGAAATTTTCCCAAAAATTGTACAGCAGTCACTTTCAAAGCGGGTAGATATTTTTATTGAGCAGGAAGCATTTAGACCTGATCTGGCCTATGAATACCTACAAAAAGCCAAGAAGAGTGGTTTTGATTTGACGGTTCATGCCAATCAGTTTAGCAGTGGAGGAGCTTTTTTGGCCGCAAAGTTGGGTGCAAAAAGTGCAGATCATTTGGAGCATATCGAAGCGGATGAAATAAAGGCATTGGCGGACAGCGATACTGTGGCCGTTGCCCTACCCGGTGCAAGTTTGGGTCTGGGAGCACCGATGACCCCAGCTCGTGCATTGTTGGATGCAGGGGCCGCTTTAGCAATTGCGACAGATTGGAATCCTGGTTCTGCCCCGATGGGCAACTTACTGGCTCAGGCGTCGATCATTGCAGCAAGCCAGAAGCTTAGTACCGCAGAAGTATTTGCGGCAGTTACCTCCCGTGCGGCCAATGCACTAGGTCTAACAGGTTATGGACAATTAGAGGTGGGCTACCGGGCAGACATCGTTACATTTCCCACGGGAGACTATCGAGACATTCTGTACCATATGGGAGGGATGACAGCAGCGGGTGTATATTTAGCTGGACAAAAAGTTAAGTAAGGATGTATCAAACACCAGAAATGCATATTTGGAGAGGTCGTATAAACCCTAACCCGATAGATCTACTGTTGCATCAATTGGTTAAGCCACTGGATATGACTAATGATATTTATAGACCAGTCGCCGAAGAAGCCATTGCTATGATCGGTTTTTGTAGTGATGAAGGTGTGCGACGCAATTTTGGAAGGATGGGTGCTGCCAAAGCGCCGAGTCAAATTAGAAAAATAGCTTCAGGATTAGCTATCCATTTTGACAGCGATCAAAAGGCGATTGTTGATGCAGGGGATGTGATCTGCAGTGGAGGCAAAATGGAAGCGGCCGGAGGTCTCTTAACTAAGAAAATCTTCGAACTTTCTAGTGCAGGTTTTTTTCCTGTTGTGCTAGGTGGAGGGCACGAGACCGCCTATTATCATTACAAAGGCCTGGTTGAAGCATCTCCTGATGCTACAATTGGCATCATTAATCTTGACGCACATTTTGATCTCAGAGAATATAAAACAGGATCTCATTCAGGGAGCTCTTTTCGGCAGATACTTGATGACTGTACACAGGGAAGTAGACCCTTTCATTATTTACCTATTGGGATTAGGCCAGAATCTAATGCGAGAAGTCTCTTTAAATTGATGGATAAATCAGGGCAGAAATATGTTTTGCTTTCGGACTTACAGCAGGATTTTGAAGAAGTGTTGACGCATGTTTCTGCTTTTTTGGAGAAAGTAGACAAAGTATATCTATCTATTGACATGGATTGTTTTCCATCGGCCTATGCTCCAGGCGTAAGTGCAGCCGCTCCGGACGGGATGTTGCCTTATCATGCGATTAAGGTAATAGAACGCTTGAAGCGCAGTGAAAAACTGCTCTCTGTCGATATAGTAGAGGTAAACCCTACCTATGATGTGGATGATCGCACAAGTAAATTGGCAGCACAGCTACTCTATCACCTTATTCATTAACGGTCTCGGAAGAAGTTTCTTGGTGCTTTGGACCAGCTTATCTTGATCCTGCCATTGATATGTCAGATGAATTCCTATTTTTGCCACTCACCTTAAATTAAGCGGATGCTTGAAATCAACGAATTCTTAGTATTAATCGATAGCTTCATTGGCAGTGCCACATGGTTTCCTTACGCACTCCTTGGCACCGGATTATTCTTTACTATCTATCTCAAGTTTCCTCAAGTCCGCTTTTTCAGACATGCATTGCGTATAGTAAGTGGAAAGTATGATAAAGGGGACCTTCCTGGAGATACCTCTCACTTTCAGGCGTTGGCTACTGCTCTATCCGGGACAGTTGGCACCGGTAATATTGCTGGGGTTGCTTTTGCAGTACATCTGGGTGGACCAGCAGCATTGTTTTGGATGCTGGTGACTGCTGCTCTTGGTATGTGTACCAAGTTTGTGGAGGTTTCTCTTTCGCACAAGTATAGGGTGAAGCTGGAAGATGGATCAATGGCCGGTGGCCCAATGTATTATATGCGTAATGCAGAATTTAAGCTTGCAGGTAAAAAAGTAAGTCTAAAATGGCTAGCGGCGATTTTCGCATTTGCCACGGTACTATCGTCTTTTGGTACAGGTAGCTTACCACAAATTAACAGTATCTCTAGTACGCTATTAGCTACGTTTGGAATAGATCAGATGCTGACAGGTGCAGTTTTAGCTGTCCTATTAGGCCTTGTTATTATTGGAGGAATCAAAAGAATTGCTGCAGTGACCTCCAAGTTGGTTCCTGCTATGGCGATTATCTATTTCATTGGAGCATTCGCTGTGATCCTTGCAAATGCTGAGAACATCATTCCATCATTGATCGCCATTTTTGGTGAAATCTTCACAGGCTCAGCGGCTACTGGTGGCTTTATTGGAGCTAATCTAGCATTTGCGTTTAATCGAGGAGTAGGTCGAGGGCTTTTTTCAAATGAAGCAGGGCAAGGTTCTGCGCCAATTGCTCATGCTTCGGCCAAAGCCAACGAACCCCTTTCCGAAGGAATGGTAGCTATCTTGGAGCCATTCATTGATACGATTGTAATCTGTACAGTGACTGGATTGGTATTACTTTCTTCAGGCGTTTGGTCTGAAAAACACTTAAACCAATTTGACCTGACTGAGATCGAAATTCTCAGTGAACAATTGGATGAGAACAAAAAGGAGAATAAGGAAGCATTGTATCGACATCTTAATAGGATAGAAGCACTTCCTTCTTATAGCGGGTATTTGATCGTAGAAGATGGCGTAATTACTAACTCAGACATCACTTTCATACATGCGAGAAGTTTCGCTGAAAACACACTGGTTTATGAAGATGAAGGGTTGTTAGGTGAGAAAAAATTTACTGGTAATATCAAGATTGAAAATGGGAGTGTAGTCGATGAGAAGTCTCTCCAATTTGAAGGAGAGTCGCTGATGCATAGTGCGCCACTGACAGCGATAGCTTTTAACCGAGGTTTCTTTGGCGACTATGGTCAATATATTGTCTCTATTGGGCTGCTTCTATTTGCATTTAGTACGGCCATCAGTTGGTCTTATTATGGGGATAGAGCGATGACTTACCTATTTGGTACACGGTCGGTTGTCTATTATCGGATTGTTTATGTCATTGCCTTCTTCTTGGCTTCTTTCGCGGACACGACCATTATTTGGACACTGTCTGGGATTACCATTGCCTTGATGACACTGCCCAACTTAGTAGGTATTCTGTGGTTGAGAAAAGATATGCGGAAAACGATCAAAGCCTACGGCGATTTTTTCGATAAGAGCTTTCCGGATAAAAAACATCCTAAGTTTTAAAATGAAAAGGGCCGCGATAGCGGCCCTTTTCATTTTAAAACTGTCTTGATTTTCTGCCAGGCTTTGTCTCTGGCGTCTTTGTTGGGTTGATCACCATTAGGGTCATCACCTCTACGCATAAACGCATGTCCAGCGCCTTCATATATTTCGTATTGATAGCTCTTTTTTAGGGATTGCATGACCTCTTCGGTCTGCACTATGGTTGCGTTCACGCGAGCATCATTACCGCCATAAAATCCATACACAGGCGTTTGGATTGTTTCAAAAGCGTTAGCTTCTTTTGGAGCCGTTCCATAAAAAACCATGGCAGCATTCAACTTAGGGTTATTCGTGGCATAGCGAAAGGACTGCGAGCCGCCCCAGCAAAAACCCATCACAGAGACAATCCCATTTCCTGCTTCCAAAGACTCAGCATAAGCGTAGACTGCATCTAGGTCTTTTGTTACGTTATCTGCCTCTAGAGAGTAGATGGCTTTTCTTGCATCGTCAGAGGTAGGGTAATCACTGGTCTTGGGATAGTCAGAGGATACTTCGGATATCAAGTCTGGCGCAATAGCTATATATCCTGCTTCCGCTAATTGGTCGGTCATAGATCTAGCCCAGTCGTTCAAGCCTCTGTTCTCGTGAATCACAATGACAATTTGGGCCTTTTCAGCTACCTCCGGGTAAGCGACAAAAGTGTACAGCGTTCGACCATTGACGGGGAGTTCGACCCACTCATGGTGTCTTGGTGAGTTTTCGATCTGAGCAATGGCATAGTCCTGTGCGGACAGCTCGATCAGACTACACATCATAAGAATAAAAGTTAGTTTGTTCATAGCTTGATTTGTTTATTCGTCGTTTTCTATGGTTTCATCAATAAAAATGGCATCAACTTTTTCGGAAAAGTACGACATTTTTTCTCTCATAAAACTAATTGATTTTCTATTTGTGAGAGTCGTAGATTGATGATTGTCAAAATGAATTTCTCCATAATATCGTAATTCTTCTTTCCCCTTTTTTCGTTCAAGCGTCTTTGCGGTTAGCTTCAACGCTTCGATTTGCCCGTAAGGTTTTTTTGTGCCGATCTTATAGCCCAACACCCAGTAGTAGACCCACCAGTAATGCTTGTCATCATTGATCTCCAATACTTGAACAGACATCCAAAGAAAGGGAAGAATCGGCGAGGTGACGATAGCTGCTACCGTGAAGGTGAATTGATCAAAAGACTCAATGAAATAGCTGAAAAGGGCAGTCAGTGCGACAGTACCGATAATTCTTAACGGGTAGGGAACCATTCTTCCTTTGCGAATTTTTATTTTTGCCATTGAGCCTTATTTTTGCTTAAATATAACGAGACGACAAATTGCTGAAACTTTAGCAAATCATAGTAGTTTAGTTCATTATGGAAAAAGAGATTCCCTTGTTTCCACTCAATTTGGTTGTCTTCCCGGGAGAGGCGCTGAACCTACATATTTTTGAACCCAGGTATCGACAGTTAGTCAATGATTGTTTGGATGCGGGTCATGGCTTTGGGGTTCCTACCTTTTTAGATGATAAAGTCGAGTATGGCACAGAGGTCGAGATTGTAGAAGTAAGTATGCGCTATGACGATGGGCGAATGGACATCAAGACCCGTGGTGTGGAAATTTTCAAGGTAGTAGATTTTCATAGCCCATGGAAAGACAGACTGTACGCTGGTGGGGTTGTCTTAGCAATGCAAGAGGGGCAGCAAGAAGATGCCGACCTTAGCCTTAGGGTGCAGGATTTGGCGCACGAGCTTTTCAACTGGTTGCAAGTAGAGGAAGCAGTTGATATCGATAAGAATACACCTTTGCATGATTACATTCATAAGATTGGTTTGAAACTAGAGGAAGAATACGAGCTCCTCAAAATGTGTGATGATGGGAAACGAAAGCAGTATGTGATCAATCACCTCAAAACAATTATTCCCGTCTTAGAACGCACGGAAATGGCAAAAGAAAGAATAAGATTAAATGGTCATTTCAAGAATCTAGACCCACTTAAGTTCTGATTATTCCCTAATTTGCCCTTATGGAAATTTCTGGTTTTGGAGTTGTGCTGCTGTTCTTAATTGGCGGAGGTGCGTTCATCTCGATTACCCTGCTAGTGGGAAGATTTCTTCGTCCTAACCGACCGAGTCCAGAGAAACTGTCAACATATGAATCAGGGGAGGATCCAGTCAACTCTGCTTGGGTTAACTTCAACGTCCGATACTACGTCATTGCCTTGATATTTTTACTTTTTGAACTTGAATTGGTATTTCTTTTCCCATGGGGCGTGGTCTTCGGAGACGTTGAATTGATTGCATCTACTGGCGGATTATGGGGCTGGTTTTCGTTAACAGAGACATTCATTTTTATTGGTATGCTAGCGGTTGGATTAATCTACGTTTGGTCATCAGGGATGTTAGATTGGATCAAACCTAATCCAAAACCCGAGCAGTATAAGTCAGGCGTACCGACAGAAAGATATCAGGAACTCAATCGTAAATATCAATGAAGGGATTACTAGATCAAGAATTTGCAGAGGGGGGTATCATCATCACCAAGGTGGAAGATCTACTCAACTGGGCCCGACTTTCCAGTTTGTGGCCGATGAGTTTTGGTCTTGCTTGCTGTGCGATTGAGATGATGAGCACGATGACTTCGTCTTATGATATGGATAGATTTGGCGTCATTCCTAGGGCCTCACCAAGGCTTTCAGATGTGATGATAGTCGCTGGAACAGTGACCTTCAAAATGGCCGATCGAGTACGGAGATTGTATGAGCAGATGTCAGAGCCTAGATATGTCATATCGATGGGTTCATGCTCAAACTGTGGAGGCCCTTACTGGGAGCATGGTTATCATGTGGTCAAAGGCGTGGATAAAATAATTCCCGTTGATGTATATGTACCTGGTTGCCCCCCTAGGCCAGAAGCACTTATCGGTGGGTTCATGAAGCTGCAAGAAAAAATTAGTCAGGAAACGCTTGTGCGGCCTGTGGGACTCGAGAAACTAATGGCTCAGCAAGCAGACACATGACAATAACCATCTTACAAGAAAAATTACAAGAACAGTTTGAGGGTGTGAAATCACTAGTGGATACTACACCAGAGGGTTTTTTTATTCCTTTCGAAAGTATTCATTCAGTTTGTCTATTTCTGAGAGACCTGAAGGATGGCTACTTTGATTTATTGAGCTGTGTGTCTGTAGTAGACCTAGGTCCTGAGCAAAATCAATTTGAGGTATTCTATCACTTGACCAGTATCACTGCAGAAATAGCAGTCACACTCAAGGTCGTAATTGGCAGAAAGCAACCTGAAATCAGATCTGTATCTGATATTTGGAAAACAGCAGACTGGCATGAGCGAGAGGCATTTGACCTTTTTGGGGTACAGTTTTTAGAACACCCTGATTTAAGAAGAATTTTGCTCCCTAAAGACTGGGAAGGTCATCCAATGAGAAAAGACTATACTGAGCAAGAAAAGTATCATGGTATCGTGGTTAAGTACGATCGAGACGACAACTAGTTGGAGATTCAATACACATATCACCCAGATCATCTTAATAACTCTGAGCCGACGAAGTACAAGGGAGATCAGCTATCAGACGGTCAGATGTTACTTAATATGGGACCTCAGCACCCCTCTACGCATGGTGTACTTCGACTTGAGGTGATTAGTGATGGAGAGATTGTTGACGATGTCATTCCACACATCGGGTACTTGCATCGCTGCTTCGAAAAGCACGCCGAGTCCATGCCTTTTAACCAGACGTTACCTTTTGTGGATCGTATGGATTACTTAGGCGCAATGAACAGTGAGCATGCCTATGTCATGGGCGTTGAACGCATGCTGGGTATAGAAGGTGACCTACCTAAAAGGGTTGAATATATTAGGGTACTAGTCGCTGAGCTGAATCGAATTGCCTCCCATTTTGTAGCGATAGGTACATATGGACTAGATATTGGCGCCTTCACTCCGTTCCTGTGGGTCATGCGAGACCGCGAACATATTCTCCGACTGTTGGAGTGGGTTTGTGGGGCAAGGATGCTGTATAACTATATCTGGATAGGTGGTTTGTATTACGATCTGCCGGTTGGATTCGAAGAGCGATGCATGTCATTCAGTAAGTATCTTAAGCCAAAGCTTGATGACCTAGAGCATTTATTGATAGATAATAAAATATTTGTAGAACGAACTGCCAATGTGGGGGAGCTGCCTCTGGATCTTGCTATCAATTATGGAGTGACTGGACCCATGCTGAGGGGCAGTGGCCTTAGGTACGACTTACGAAAAGTTGATGGATATTCAGTCTATCCAGAGTTGGATTTCAATGTGCCAATTGGGGAAGGAAAAATGGGCAAATTGGGTGATTGTTGGGATAGAACCTGGGTCCGCATGCAGGAGTGTCGAGAGTCGCTCCGACTAATTGATCAATGTCTTGAAAAGCTCACAGGTGATTATAAGCGTACAAGAGATTTTGACCCTCGAGCGGCAGTTCCTAAGAAAATAAGGCCCAAAGCACAAGATTTCTACTGTCGTGCCGAGAACCCGAAAGGGGAACTGGGATATTTTTTCCGGGCAGACGGCAAGTCTGATATACCCTTCCGTGTCAAAGCTCGAGGACCTTCTTTTAGTAATCTTTCTGTCTTACCTGCGTTGAGTAAGGGAATCATGATATCAGATTTGATCGCAATTGTAGGCTCGTTAGACCTTGTTTTGGGAGAGGTCGACAGATAATTTTCTATAGCATACAGCGAATTACCAGCGAGAGATGTTTTATCAGAAATCACTTAGCAATTCGGGATATGAAAAAACTATTCGCTTTGAGTTTATGGAACGCCTTATCTAATGGGTCTCAGATCGATTGATACTTATCAATCTAGAAGGGCTTCGGAGAGCGAGCTCTTTAGCATGAAACCATACTGTATGGATCTTTCGTTCAGCTATATATTTGGTAACTTTCATACAAGTAAATAACAATAACCCTTGATACCCGTCCTAACCTCCGGTCAGATAAAGCAAGCTGACATTTTCACAATGAAGCAGGAGCCCATTTCATCAATAGATTTGATGGAAAGAGCCTCGGGTCAATTCGTGGAGGCGCTATCCAGTAGGTTAGCAAGTGATTGCCGAATCTCTGTATTTTGTGGAGTAGGTAACAATGGAGGCGATGGACTTGTCGTAGCTAGGTTACTAGTAGACCGAGGGTATACAGTCAATACATATGGTCTCGGACAAATCAATCAGGCTACAGATGATTTCCAAATAAATTATCAAAGACTGGAAGGTGAAGTAGTTTGGCTTTCGGATGAAAATCAGTTTCCTGATCCTGAAAGAAATGAAATAGTCATAGATGCAATATTTGGTGTAGGTCTTACTCGGCCGATTACAGGTCTCGCACAATCATTGATTCGTCACTTAAACCAGTCTGCAGGTATCAGAGTAGCATTAGATATCGCGTCCGGCCTTTATGCAGATCGTGAGCCGTCCTCTGAAGAAGTTGTCTTTGAGCCGTCGTTAACCATTAGCTTTCAGACACCCAAGTGGTCATTTTTTCAGCCTCAGTGTAGCCGATTTGTTGGTAGGTTTATTATTTGTAGCATTGGACTGGATCTCTCTTTCCTTGAGGCAATTGATCTTAAGTTTCGGTATACAGAGCAGCAAGATTTTTATGGCATGGACTTGAAGCGCCAGGTCTTTTCACACAAGGGCAGTTTTGGGAGGTTGCAGTTGGTAGCAGGGAGTAGAGGTAAAATGGGTGCTGCGGTTCTTTCTGCAAAAAGCTCATTGCGAGCGGGTGCAGGTCTACTGACTGTGTGCGTCCCTGCTTGCGGACTAGATATCCTCCAAACGACTGTTCCTGAAGCTATGGTAAGTATCTGCAGCGGTATCGATTTGCTCGACGATATGCCACTGTTTCACAGCACAGATGTGATAGCCATTGGTCCAGGGTTGGGTACTGATGCTAAGACGGCAAAAGCATTCAAAGAGCTCTTAGCTAGTTTATCAACACAGAAATTTGTGATCGATGCGGATGCAATTAATATGCTATCAGCTGAACTTGAATTACTACGCCTACTGCCGGAGGGAAGTATATTAACGCCACATCCAAAGGAGTTTGAAAGATTGGTTGGCCCCTGGCATTCAGACAATGAAAAGTTAAAATTACTTCAAGATTTTTGTGTTGGGTATGGACTCAATGTAGTCCTAAAAGGAGCGTATTCGGCTGTTTGTAGTCCGACCGGTGTGATCTCGTTCAACTCAACGGGAAATCCGGGGATGGCAACTGCTGGTAGTGGAGATGTGTTGCTGGGGATTATTGCAGGTCTCTTGAGTTCGGGTTTGTCCAGCGAGCATGCATTGAAATACGGAGTTTATATACATGGACTGGCTGGTGATATAGCCGCGGAGCAGCTTGGTGAGCGGTCTCTGATTGCTGGTGACATCATAGAATACCTACCAGCAGCTTTTCAAATAATGAATAAAAGACAAAAATAAATATGAATAGTCATGTTTTTAGTTGACTTTTAATCCTCGTTAACGAACTAATTGTTAATTAATTATAACGCACAACCAACTTTGGTACTTTATTTGCGTAGTTTGTAATTGTATGTTTCAAAAGATCTACATAGCTTTTTTCCTGATGACAGGAGCTGCAATCAGCTCACAGGCGCAAAACCTTACGCTAGAAGCTAAGATTCGAACGGCACCTGAGATTAAAGTTGACCTGTACCCTAACCCCGCGACCGATTACTTGACAGTTGAATTTGAACAATCACCCGGCTCGTCCATTCAATTTGAGCTTCGGAGTTTGATTGGTACAAGCATACGAATCAGTCCAGAGAATATTGGCTCTAATCGATACAGAATTCCTCTCAAGGATTATGCTACTGGTTACTACTTCCTGATTGTTAAGAACGAGTCTGCCAG